>CAZNNL010000005.1:0-53700 GCA_964574395.1 uncultured Oscillospiraceae bacterium
TAATGAAGGGCAGAAACAGCATTGTAAGACGAGAGTTCAGCGAATTCTTAACACCGGAAGATGAAAGCAAAATCAAGGCGATATTTGAAAGAGATGATATAAAACCGGATGACGATATCAATACATCTGTTGATCAAACTAAAAGCTTATCTGCCAACATTGCGTGGGGGTTAGAATATCCCACTATTGATGGAGATGGACGCACAGAGCATGGTGAGCCACAAGCTTTGCTGATGAATGGTCTTTTGGCACCCGATTAAGGTCTGTTTCCCAAATATGCTGGTGGGAGGTATGATTTTGCCAATACTACCTTTATTGTTAGTCGTGGCTTGGCGCGCGAGAGCACTAGAATTCCGCGTATTTTCAATCCCCCCGAACTTGTAATCATTCATGTGGGGAGCAAATGATTAGATTTTGGTATGATGATGTGGCTCATAGCAATACGAATGCGAGAAGGTTTATTCTATGAAGAATACAGAACACAGCTACAATAAGTTAGCTCAATATTATGATGCTTTCCAGAATGAAGCAGAGCTGGAGCAAACGGTTCAGGCAATCATAGGACTATGTGATCTACACCTAAGACCAGATGGCAAGTCGGAAATTTTGAGATTAACTGACTTGGGTTGTGGAACAGGCAGCCTGGCGATTCGATTGGCCGAGTATGATTTCCAAATCACGGCGGTGGATATTTCCTTTGCTATGCTTCAAGAATTAGAAAAAAAGCGTCAGAAGCTACCGAAAAATCAGCAAGAGAGAATTTATTTTATTAAGGACGACATTACGTTGTGTCGTCTTGCAGAACAGCAAGATATGCTTATTTCAATGACTGACAGTTTAAACCATCTGCCTCCAGAATCGATGATGAAACTGTTTGAAACCGCAGCACAAAATTTACGTAGTGGTGGACTTTTTCTTTTTGATCTTTTGCATTTAAAATTTTTGGCAAAAAACCGCGGCAACCAAACCTTCTTCTCGGAGCTTGGTTTGAACACAACACAAGCTGATCTTTCCATGGTTTGGAAAAACAAGTGGCAGCCCTCAACTGCAACAGCTGTTTCTAAATTTACTTTCTTCGAACGAATCGAAGGGACTGACCACTACCAACGCAGCACAGATGAAATTGTGGAGTACTATCATGATGTGAAAACTATCACGTATCTCTGGGACGGTGTGTTCGAACTCGTTAGTACGAAAGATACAGCTGAAAGACGTTTCTTTGTTCTCAAGCGTATGTGAATTCAAGCACTTGGAGAATATTTTGCAAAAACTATTCGTCTGAAAAGGAATCGAATTCCGAAAAAGTCGCTTTACAATTTGCCGAAGCGCGTCTAATATGGAATTGAATTCCGAAATAGACGATGATGCTATCTAAAATATCCGTCTAAAATGGAATTAAACTCCTAAATGGTCGGAGGTTAATTTGATGTATATTACGAGAAGTATAGAGCCTGTGCTCGTAGACATGGCCAAAACATTCAAAGTTCTTTTGGTTACGGGAGCTAGACAAGTTGGAAAATCAACTACTTTAGAGCACCTGTTCGCGCATGAAGGCTACGAGTATGTCACGCTTGATGATGTGATTGAGCTTGAAATTGCTCAAAGAGATCCAAAGGCCTTTTTTTTAAACCATCCAGGAAAATTAATAATCGATGAAGTTCAGTACGCACCTGCTCTCTTTCGTGAAATTAAGTTCCGAGTTGATAAAAAGAGCGAGTATGGGCAATATATATTGACTGGCTCTCAGACATTTTCACTCATGTCAGGAGTTACGGAAAGTTTGGCGGGCCGCGTTGGCATTGTTCAGTTGAGCGGGCTTTCGTTAACGGAAATATTACACAAAAACTATCGAGGACCATTTATTCCAACGGATGCTTACCTAAAACAAAATACATCATTTACTAGTACATCGAATATTTGGGAGCACATATTCCGTGGCAGCTTACCCGAACTTACAAAGAATCCTGATATACCAAGTAACCGCTATTATGCTTCGTATGTTAGCGCCTATATTGAGAGAGACGTAAGAACGATAACCAATGTGAAAGATCTTGGTCTTTTTGCTCAATTTGTTAGAGTTTTAGCTGCGAGGGTTTCTCAGTTATTGAATTACACTGAGATTGCAAAAGAACTGAGCGTCGATAGCAAAACTGTAAAATCTTGGATATCTATATTAGAAGCATCGGGTATCATTGTGTTAGTTTACCCGTTTTCTAATAATCGCTTAACGCGCATAATTAAATCACCCGTCTTGTATTTTATGGACACTGGATTGGTAGCCTACTTGTTAAATTGGACTTCATCGGAAACACTGATGAAAGGACCTATGTCCGGCGCAATATTTCAGTGCTTTGCTGTCAGTGAAATAATCAAGTCATTTTATAATGCAGGAATTATTAATCCTCCAATCAGTTTTTACCGAGATAAAGATCAAAACGAAATAGATTTAATCATCGAATCGTCAGGTATCCTTTATCCAATCGAAATAAAGCAAACGACCTCTCCGAATCCCAAAATGTCAAAACATTTTAAGCTCTTAGAAAAGGCCGAAGGATTCACCGTTGGCAATGAAATTATTTTGTGTCAAGTAGAGAAGCGCAGGTATTTAACAGAAAACTTGATTGCTTTGCCGATAAGTATGCTTTGAACTTTCATCAAGGTTTTAGTCTGTGCTGAGACATTAGACGATTCTCAGCAACTATTTAATGTAAGTCGTTAATTGATTAACAGACCATTTTTTCTTATACCCTTGACAGGCTAATAAATGTTAGCTAAAATATGGCTAACAAACATTAGCCATGTGAAAGGATACAATAATGATGGATCTATTTTTCGGGAGTTTATGGGCCAAAGTTTCAACCGCACTTGTAATCATCGTCGGTATTTTTATAGCCTACAATTTTTTTCAGAGGGACCATATAAAAAATTGGCGAGTCAGAATTATTGTTTTGTTTTTTATGGGTTTGGCGCTTTGCTTTGGAGCAGTCTTTAGAGATGGCTATATCGATAGTTTGACCGGCGGTCAAGGCTTGTTCGCCCTTGAATCATTCCAAATTACACTAGCGAGTATTTTAGGCGGACTAATTCTTCTCACAATGATCGTTAGTTTTTTCCTAAAAAATCAGCAACATCTAAGGCTAGCATTCTTTTTTCTTTCCATCATAATTATCATAAAGATAATCACGATTGAATTGTCTCGGATTTTGATGTAGGTGAGAAGATGAAGTCAACTAAAGACAAGATAATGGAACAAGCATTAGAACTATTTTCTACAAAAGGTTATGACGGCGTTTCTGTCCAAGAAATAGCTGAGGCGGTCGGCATAAAAGCTCCTTCGCTCTACAAACACTTTCGCTCTAAGCAAGATATATTTGATTCAATTTTGGCAAAAGCAAGCGCGCGTTACAAAACCCAAGCACAAAATCTGAATCTGGATGGTTTCAACGCACTACACGACTGGCAAAGCTACAAAACTATCAGCCAAGATGAACTTGTCACACTAGGTAAAAATCTATTTCTTTATTTTCTGCACGACGAAGTTATTGCCAAAACTCGCCGCATGCTCAGTTTGGAGCAATATAATAATTCGGATCTAGCCAAAATCTACGCCACAAACTACATCGACGAGCCATTAACTTACCAATCGCAGCTTTTTCTTTTCCTAAACCAAGGGGATGTTGAAGTATTCCAAAACGATATCATGGCACTGCACTTTTATGCTCCCATCTATCTCATGCTCATCCTGTGCGATACCCAAACAGAAAGAGAAGATGAAGCCTTAGAAACAATCGAAAGACACATTCGACAATTTTCGAAAATTTATAGGCGCGAGTTGCTGTGAATTAATTCGAATGTTATTTGAAAGTTGGCACTACACGAACTGCAAGCGGTACACAATGGACAAAAAAGGTGACTCCCGTAAGGCAACCCTTACGGGACTAGTGTTTTTTGGCCAAAGAATAAGGCACAATGGACAAAAAAGGTGACTCCCGTAAGACAGCCCCTACGGGACTAGTGTTTTTTGGCCAGAGACAGAGCAATGTGGACAAAAAAGATGACTCCCGTGTGCGTAAAAGTTATCCACCCTTTACTCCGCAAAAAAACCAATCCAAACAAACTAGTCTAACCAAATCAATCTACAGCTCAAGATTTCATCTCCACAATAGTCGTCCCATCATCGTTTAGCGTCACTTCAGCGGCTTCGGGAGCACTTTTCGGTGTACCAATTAATGCTCGGGAGCCATACTTGTTGCTGTAAACTTGCGTAAACTCGGCACCAAACAAAATTAGTTGAGCTGAATAATAAACCCAAACCAGCAAAACTAAAATTGATCCTGCGGCTCCAAAACTTGAACCTACATCGCTATTGCCCAAATACAAGCCAATGGCATATTTGCCGATATTAAAGAGGACAGAAGTGAAAAAAGCACCTACCCATACGTCTTTCCATGGAATTTTTATGTCTGGCAAAAATTTATAAATGAAGGCAAACAAAAGCATTATTAAACCAATCGAAAGTATTTGATTAAAGATTTGAATAACAATAGCAAGGATGGCGTTATCGCTGCTTAGCCTAGAGGTTAAAGCACTCAGTGCTGTACTGACAAAGAGTGATACTAAAAGTAAAAAGCCAATTACTAGAATACCAGTCAATGAAATGGCACGCACTTTGACCATACCTTTAAGGCCTTTAAAGCGTTCTTCCGTTATTCCCCATGCTACATTTAGCGCATCTTTTAATTCTACAAAAACCCCTGTTGCGCCAAAAATAGCTGTGGCGATTCCAATAATAGCGGCGATTCTGCTCGTGGCTGGTTTGCTAGCCGCTTCGATGATCGATTTAAAAACTTCACCGCCAGAATCGCCAACCAAACTGACCACCTGCGCCAAAAAAAGTTGGCTAGCGTTACCATCTCTATAAATCCAACCTAAAATAGTCAACACTACTACAACCAAAGGCGCTAATGAAAAGATGGTGTAGTAGGAAAGCGCAGCAGCTAGGCGTGACGCTTTGTCCTTCTTCCATTCTCCAAATGTTTCTTTTAATAATCCGATAAAAATCTTTATTTTTTTCATCGTATACCCCCAAGTAGTGCAACGGCTTAATGCTTAGTTTTTGCCAAGATAAAATGCTTTATGTAATAGTCTTACTTCTTCTGCTAAATCCGGAACAGGGCCGTCAACGACCGTGTCGCGAATTACTTCTTATATCCTAGCACCCGCGGCAGCAACATAAAACTACAATCCAGCGTATAATTGTAGATGTATATAAAGCTCTAAATATGCATGAATGCCACATCTACAAAAGGCTTGGAGGTAAAATATGCAGGTAATAGAATTAAATAATGGGGTAAAAATCCCTCAGCTTGGACTAGGCGTGTACTTAGCGGAAGATGGGCAAGAAACAATAGATGCAGTCAAATGGGCGCTTGAAGCGGGCTATCGTCATATCGATACTGCGATGATTTACGAAAACGAAAAAGGTGTTGGTATTGGCATTAAAGAAAGTAAGATTCCGCGCGAAGAGATTTTCCTAACCACTAAACTCTGGAATGAGGATATCCGTCAGGGTCGTGCCAAAGAAGCATTTCAGGAAAGTCTAAGCGCTCTACAAACTGACTACATTGACTTATACCTAACCCATTGGCCGGCGGATGGCTTTGAACAAGCTTGGACAGAGTTAGAAGAAATCTATCAGTCTGGCAAAATCAAAGCAATCGGCGTAAGCAACTTCCATCCCACACATTTCGAACGTCTCGAAAAAATCGCTAAGATCGTTCCCGCCGTCAATCAAATTGAATCGCATCCCTATTTCAGTAATCAGGACTTGATTGATTTTTGCCACAACAAAGGCATTGCTGTAGAAGTATGGAGTCCACTTGGGGGTACGGGAGGGAATTTACTCAAAGACAAATTACTAAATGCGCTTGCTGATAAGTATGGCAAAACCCCAGCCCAAATCGCGCTCCGTTGGCAAATTCAACGACAGGTCATCGTTATCCCTAAGTCCGTGAGACAAGAGCGCATCCTCTCAAACATGCAAGTCTTTGACTTCGTTATCGAAGATGAAGACATGGTTGCTATCAATCAACTCAATCGTAACGAGCGCGTCGGCGATGATCCTGAAAACTTCGATTTCTGATTTCTATAGCTAATCATTTCGCTTCTTCGAAAAGCTGAATTTGTAAGCCATCAGGGTCATTGATAAAGAAAAAGTGCGTCTTCGGGTTGGGCGAAATCAATTCTGAATGCTCAATCCCTAGCGCAGCCATCTTGCTCATGTAAGCGCGTGCGTCGGGGACGGCAAAGCCAAGGGAGAGGCCCGAGGAGCGGAGGGTGGTTTTGCCATCATAAATCAGCTCAACTTCCGTATCGCCCTCTTTGTCATGCAGGAAGACAAATTCACGTCCGTCAGGGCTGGTAAAGCGCTGTGCAATCTTTAAATCAAGAATCTCTTGATAAAATGTTAACGATTTCTCAAGATTTTTCACATATATCGTGCAATGAACAAATTTCATACAAAACTCCAAATCATCTGCGTTTTAGACCGCTTAAGTGCTAGAATACTAGCTTAATGGATCTTAATTGACCGTATAGGGGGAAAAAACAATGTCTACTTCAAATGATACTGGCAAAACCGAACCCACGCCACCCAAATCTGGCATAATCGCTTTCCTAAACCGCAAGAATGTCTATATCTCATTCAAACGCTACGGAATAGATGCCCTAAGCGCAATGGCTCTGGGCCTTTTCGCATCATTGCTCATCGGGACCATCATGTCAACGCTCGGCACACAGCTCAGCAATGCCCTTGGCAGTAATGCGTTTTTTGATGTACTCATCGAAGCAGGCAAATTCGCTTCCCAAGCCACGGGTCCAGCGATGGCGGTTTCCATTGGTTATGCCCTTCAAGCGCCACCTTTAGTCATGTTCACATTGGCAGGCGTCGGTGTGGCGGCTAACTCTTTAGGCGGAGCAGGTGGGCCATTGGCCGTTCTTGTCGTTGCAGTTTTCGCGTGTGAGTTTGGCAAAATCGTCTCCAAAGAAACGAAAGTCGACATCATCGTCACCCCCTTCGTCACTATGTTCGTCGGTGGCGTCCTCGCCATGTGGTGGGCACCAGCTATCGGGCAGGGGGCTACAGCAGTTGGCTCAGCCATTATGTGGGCAACAGAGCGCCAACCATTCGTCATGGGTGTGCTTGTCTCAGTTATAGTTGGTGTTGCGCTGACTTTGCCGATATCCTCAGCTGCTATTTGTGCAGCTTTAGGTTTGGTTGGCATGGCTGGCGGGGCTGCCGTCGCAGGTTGTTGTGCGCAGATGGTTGGTTTTGCCGTCATGTCCTTTAAAGAAAACCGCTGGGGTGGCTTAGTGGCCCAGGGCTTAGGGACTTCCATGCTGCAGATGGGGAACATCATGCGCAACCCCCGCGTTTGGATTCCGCCTACTTTGGCTTCAGCCGTGACAGGTCCGATTGCGACCTTGGTGTTTAAACTTCAAATGAACGGGGCACCGCTGTCGTCGGGCATGGGAACCTCAGGTTTAGTTGGGCAAATCGGCGTAATCACCGGTTGGTTTACGCCATCAGAGGCTGCGTTGGAAGCAGGAGCTGTAGCGATTACACCGAGTGTTAATGATTGGCTGGGATTGGTTTTGATAAGTTTCGTTTTGCCAGCATTATTGACATTATTATTCGCCTATCCCATGCGCAAAAAAGGCTGGATCAAAGAAGGGGACTTAAAGTTAGATCTTTGATTTCTACCTTGGGGACAAATGGTGTTATGATTAAATTGTTAAGAAATCTGTTTCTGCTTTTGTGCATCGTAAGCAATGAGAGGTTTTTATTATGGCAAAGAACAATCATTTCAAGAGAATCTTCCTTCTTGTTTCTCTGAGTCTGTTGCTGTGCTTGTCTGCTTGTGCTAAGCAAATTGCTAGTGATAATAGTGCATTGGAAGGCACTTATTCTGAAAAAGTGAAAGTTACAGGTTCTTTTTCTGCACAAGTCAGAGAATTAGTGCCTGATTATGTTCTTGATGGTAAAACCCCGCGTTTGGCTTTAGTAACGCTTTTTCAGTCAAATGCTTTTCTTGTACCCTTGGATTCTGATTTGATTGAACAACTAAGCCCTGGAAAAATTTACGAATTCCAATTAGAAGAAAAGATGTTAGATGGCGCGGCAGCCAAGGCTTATCAAGCAACGCGTGACGCAGGTCTGATCAGCATGGACACTGCACTTAATAGTTTCCATTTGAAGGTGATTTCAGTGGAAGAACGGTCTGATTATGGAACAGAGGATGGCTTGCAAATGAGTCAAATTAGCCCATAGCTAGCCTTTTGTTGATATATGCGGAGTGCTAAATGAAGTATAAATTTTTACGTAAACTTATCTGTTTACTCTCCCTATTGTGCTTGTTTTTGGTATCTGCCTGCAACCCTTTACCTGAAGGACAACAGGCTAAGGTCGAGTTTACAGAGCCCGTGAATAATCAAAAAATCGAGGAGAATATACCTATGAATATAAAAAAAGAATCCGTTATTTATTTGGCTGGCGGCTGTTTTTGGGGAGTGGAAGGATATTTCAGACAAATTCCTGGGGTCCTAGATACAGAAGTTGGTTATGCCAATGGTCAAACTGAGAACACCGATTACTATAAAATTGCCAAGACAGGCCACGCAGAAGCGCTGAAACTAACTTACGACGCCAATCGCATCCACTTAGCAGAAATTCTTGCGCATTATTTCCGTATCATTGATCCGACCTTGTTAAACCAGCAAGGCAACGACCGCGGAACACAGTACCGCACCGGAATTTATTTTACTTTGCCAGAACAAGAAAAAGTTGCTCTGGAGGCAATGGCGGTTGTGGCTTCGAAATTTGACCAGCCTTTGGTGGTCGAGGTGGAAAGTTTGAACAATTATGATTCCGCTGAAGACTACCATCAAGAGTATTTGGTAAAGAACCCCGACGGCTATTGTCATATTAATTTGCACTTAGCCAGTGAGCCTTTGTATGGCGCGTTTACAAAGTTATCAGACGAAGAATTGAAGCAAAACCTTAGCTTACTGCAATATAATGTCACACAAAACGCTGCCACTGAAAAACCCTACTCGAGTAGCTATGATAAGTTTTCTGAAGCAGGCATTTACGTCGATATTACCAGTGGACGACCTTTGTTCAGTTCAGATGACAAATATGATGCTGGCTGTGGTTGGCCTTCTTTTACTATGCCCATTACCAGCGAAGTTGTTGCTTATTTAAATGACAATTCATATGGATACCAAAGAATTGAGGTGCGCTCTAAAGAAGCGGACAGTCATTTGGGTCACGTTTTTGAGGACGGGCCGCGTGATGCAGGCGGCTTGCGCTTCTGTATCAATGGTGCAAGTTTGAAGTTTATCCCTCGCGCTGAAATGGCTGCATTTGGATATGGAGATTACCTGCCTTATGTAGTTCGCTGATGCAGGGAGTTGAAAACTTGTCACGACGCACGATGCTTAGCCCACGCTAGTACAATCAAAACCTCTTGACAGCAAGTTAGCCTCGCCTTATCCTTAAACTATGACCACCCCTATGGGGTGGTAGGCGAAGGATAAGGTGATCTTAATGGCAAAAAATAAGATAGACACAGATAAATTAACAAACAAAGCTCAAACAGAAAGCGAGCTACAAACCTGGCGCTTCCAACTCGAGGGTCTGACTTGCGCGTCATGTGCGGCGGCAGTGACTAGGGCCGTCAAGCCACTTGACGGAGTTACAGACATCGAAGTTAATCCACTTACACAAAAAATGGTGCTCAAAGTAAACCCTGAAGCACAACTTGAGGCGGACCAAGTTATTTCGGCTGTCCAGAAAGCTGGCTATGACGGCGAGCTCTCAGCACAGGAAGGAAAGAGCAAACAAACAACTCAAACCCAAACAATTCAACACCAAACCATTGAAGCCACCTCAGCTCCAAGCCAAGCAAAAGAGAAACACTCGGCGCATTACAATCCCAAAAAAGACCCAAGCTATCTTGAGTATCTTGCGGCTAGAGGGCGTTTTTGGCCGTCGCTTCTGTTTATGATTCCGCTGTTTTATATAACGATGGGAGAGATGGTGGGCTTACCTTTGCCATACTTCTTGAGTGGAAGTGAGTACGCGGTGCATTACGGGCTAACCCAGCTGCTACTAACAATCCCGGTTATCTATATTAACCGCGTGATCTTCCGAAGAGGCTTGAAATCGCTCTGGAATCGCTTGCCCAATATGGATGCATTAATCGCGGTTGGTTCAGGCGCTGCGCTGATTTATGGCATCATCGTGCTCTATCAAATGGCGACTGCGCAGATGCATGGACATGCAGAACACCTTATGCACTTACGCCATAATCTATACTTCGAATCGGCTGTGGTCATCCTAACGCTTATTGCTCTTGGCAAAATGCTCGAAGGACGCGCGAAAGCCAAAACGAGTTCCGCCATTCAACAACTCATGGATCTCATCCCACCAGAGGCAGAAGTAGAACGCGACAGTAAAACTATCATTGTCAGCCTCGACGAAATTCGTATCGGTGACACGGTGCTCTTGAGGCCAGGCCAGAAGGTCGCCGTCGATGGTACCGTTATTAGTGGGCATAGCAGCCTAGATACAGCAGCCCTAACCGGAGAGAGTATCCCTGTTGAGAAAACAACTGGTGACAAAGTGCTAACAGGCATGGTCAATCAATCAGGAACCCTAAAATTCACTGCGGAAAAAGTAGGTAGTGAAACAACTCTCGCCCAAATCATCCGTCTGGTTGAAGAAGCGGCATCTTCACGCGCCCCCATCTCCCAATTAGCCGACAGAATTTCTGCTGTCTTTGTACCCATAGTCATACTAATTGCTATCGTCACGCTCGTGGTGCACTTGCTGCTTGGCCAAGGTTTTGACCAAGCGCTTGGTTATGCCATCACCGTTCTTGTAATTTCATGCCCTTGTGCTTTGGGCCTGGCAACCCCTGTCGCAATCATGGTCGGAACCGGCCAAGGCGCTAAAAACGGCATACTTCTTCGCTCAGGCGAAGCGCTAGAACATGCTGGAAAAGTTGATACAGTCGTCATGGACAAAACCGGCACACTGACTGAAGGCAAGCCGCGCGTGACTGACATAATTGTCGGCAAAACGAAGCACACTTCCGAACGTGTGGATAAGCTTTTAGCTATGCTCGCCTCGGTGGAACTTGTCTCTGAACACCCCCTAGCAACGGCCATTGTCAATTACGCCAAAGAGAAAAACCTGCAATTTAGCGATGTAACAAACTTCAACGCGGTACCCGGCAGAGGGGTTGAAGGCACTGTCTTAAACCAACGCGTACTCGCAGGTAATCTAAAGTATTTGGAAGAAAACGCTGTTTCGGTAAGTGATGCTTGGCAAAACCAAGTCAACACCCTCGCAAGCGACGGTAAAACTCCTCTCTACATCGCTATTGACCAAGAGCTTCAGATGCTTGTTGGTGTCGCCGATTCCCTTAAAGAAGGGTCTAAAGCAGCGCTCGACGCCTTCAAGGCGAGGGGCTTGAAGACCGTTCTCTTGACAGGTGACGTAGCAGCTGTTGCAGAGCCGATGGCCAAGCGCTTGGGGATAGACGAGGTTTTTGCTGGAGTTTTGCCAGCCGACAAAGCCCAAGTCATTCAAAATTTACAAGCAGAACATAACGAAGATGGCAAGCCAAGGCACGTCATGATGCTGGGTGATGGCATCAATGATGCACCAGCTCTGGCTTTGGCCGATGTTGGCGTGGCCATGGGTGGCGGTACGGATATTGCTATGGAAACCGCTGATGTAATCCTACTCAACAATGATGTTCGTTCAGCCGTGAATACGATTGCCCTGAGTCGTGCTACTTTACGCAATATCAAACAGAATCTATTCTGGGCATTTATCTACAATGTCCTGGGCATCCCACTCGCAGCGGGTCTCTTTGTGGGTTTAGGCTTAGTCTTGACGCCCATGTACGGTGCAGCAGCGATGAGTTTGAGTTCACTCTTTGTCGTTACGAATGCGCTTAGACTAAGACGTTTTAAAGCACCACTTCCGCTTGAGCATACGATTGGCAAAACGACCCAAGACCACGATTCTTTTGCCATTAATATCCACAGCATTGAAACAGATAAAGGAGCAAAGAAAATGGAAAAAACCGTCATCGTTGAAGGCATGACCTGCCAAAATTGTGTCAAACACGTCGCTAAGGCTCTACAATCCCTCGGCGCCGATGTACAAGTTGATCTTGAAACGGGTAGGGCAAAGCTTCAATCGAATAGTGATATTAGTGACGCCTCCATCAAGACCGCTATCGAAGATGCAGGTTACAGTGTTTCTGGGTTTGAGGAGTAAGTAATGATAGCCAACAACAAGAAAATCAGCAATTTACTGAAAACAGCACGCGGACAAATTGACGGGCTTCTGAAAATGGTAGAGGACGATCGTTATTGCATCGACATCTCGCATCAGTTGCTCGCGACCTCTGCGATATTAAAAAAAGCGAATCGAGAAGTTTTGAAAGCGCACATGGATCATTGCATCGCGGATGCACTTTCAGGTGATAGCCAAGTTGATAAAGATGCTAAACTTAAAGAACTCAGTGAACTGATGTTGACTTGGGAGAAAGCCTGACTAGAAAAGGAGTATGAAATGAAAAAATTAACCATATTTGAAATAGTGGATGATGACGATATTTTAACTGCTAAAGAAAGACCTGAAAGATTGGCATTACTCAATTTTATTTATACCTTGCATGAGGAAGGTTTTCCTGTAGAACAATACAATTTAATCGAACATCCTTTGGCATTTATGAAGCATAAAGAGGTTGCCAAAGCCTTAGACGATGAGGGTGACAGTGCTTTCCCTCTAATTTTTATCGATGATACATTAGAGTGGAAAGCAGCGTACCCAAGCATTGAGAACTTAGCAAGCAAACTTGAAGTTGCAGAGGTCTTAGGTCGTTTGAAAACACTACCCGATGCGTATTTTGAAAGTACTTGTGGTCCCGCTGGCTGTGCCGGTTGCAGTGGCTGCGGGAGCAGTGAAGCCTTTGAATAGGATTTGATTTTGTATCAAACGTTTTCTAGTAGTGCGCGGCACTCTGCTAGTTTGGCCAGGACATCGGGAGAAGCGACGGGGTACTGTGGATTCATGCGTTCTAGTACGTCAACGATAGCTTCAGAAACCAAATAACGTGAGAACCATTTGCGATCGGCTGGAACGACAAACCATGGTGCATGTTCGGTAGAAGTGTGCTCAATCATATGCTGATAGGCTTTTTGGTATTGGTCCCAATACTTGCGTTCCTCGATGTCTGAAGGTGAGAATTTCCAGTTCTTGTCAGGCTCGTTTATCCTATCCAAAAGGCGTACACGTTGTTCTTCGTTGGACATGTGCAGAAAGAACTTAATCGTCCTAAAACCATTCTCAAAGAGATACTCCTCAAAGTTGTTAATCTGTTTGTAGCGCTGCTCCCAGATGCGTTTGGTTACCAAATCGTCAGGTAGCTGCTGTTTGGAGACCAAATCGTGAACGCGCGTGACAATTACTTCCTCATAGTGAGAGCGATTGAAGATGCCAATTTCGCCACGTCTTGGGAGTGCTTTATTGATGCGCCACAGATAATCGTGGTCTAGTTCTTCGCTGGAAGGTTGCTTGAAGGCAGTAACTGAGGTGCCTTGCGGATTGAGACCCGTGAAGACATGTTTGATCACGCCATCTTTCCCCGCAGCATCCATTGCTTGAATTACAATAAGTAAACCTTGCTTATTTTCCGCATACAGTTTTTCTTGCAGCACAAACATTTTCGAAATGTTTTCGTTCATAATCTCGTCAGTAACGTCTGCTTTTTTTAAGCCGCTGCTATTATCAGTTTTGTGTTCACTTAACTTAAATTTTTCACCTGAAGTTATACGATAATCTGCTAAATCCATATGCGATTCTCCTTTAGTTTAATGTAAATATTGTGACACTATATGCTGGCAAAATCCATACACCCTTACCAAACTCAGCCTCACCAAATTCCGAAAGCGTAGCTGCTAGTTTTGCGTTTGCATAGTTCGCAGCCAAGTCTACGTTTCGATCCTCTGAAGCGAAATTGTAAACTAAGAGCAGTTCTTCTTTCTCATTGTTTGCTTTGCTAAGTGCGGCAACTGCTTTGTCGCCGCTGACTTGCACAAATTCTGTAGCACCGCGAGCAATGATGGGAAACTTGTTTTTTGTCTTCAAGGTTGTGATGTAGAAATTGAGTAGAGAATTGGGGTCTTTAGTTTGTTCTTCTACCGAGCCAAAAGGATAAGAAATTTTGTCTTTCTCCATGTCTATTGGGCCAAGGGTCTGATCACCTTTGTCCGGGTTTGATTCGGGAAGCCAAAGCATGGGAGAACGCTTATTTTCGTCTCTGCCACTGCCGCGTATTCCTATTTCTTCACCGTAGTAAGTGAAGCTCGTACCTGAACTGAGGAGGTAAGTGGCGGCGGCTAGTTTCATTTTGCCAAGATCAGCAGCGAAATAGCCAACAGAACGTCCCATGTCATGATTACTTAGAAAGGCTGCATTCATGGCGTTTGGATTAATGGCAGTAATATCGCTCTGAATTTTGGCAAAATGCTGCATCAAAGCCGAAGCATCCGAAGAATTGATTGCCGTTGCAATTTGGCCCAGTGAATCAGCCGCGGCAAAGTCAAAGAAACTATCAATGCCAGACTGGTAGTATTTTGTATATGTTGCCTCGTTCGTCCAGGCTTCTGCCACGAAATAGGCATCCTTATTTATGCTTTTTCCGGCTTCAGAGAGCCAAGTTAAAAATGCGATATTTTGCTCATCATTGCCTGTATAATACTGAGTTACCGCATCGAGACGAAAACCGTAAACGCCTAAATCTAGCCAGAATTTCATAATATCTTGTATCTCTGCCCTAAGCTGCTCGTTGTCTAAGGCTAAATCGGGCATCTGATCCCAAAATACGGCTTCGTAAAACCAGCCGTCTGCTCCGGGGACGGGGTAGTATTTGTCAGACTTTTTTTCTTGGGAAAAATAGTAGTAATCGATGTATTTGTTATCTAATTCATCTTTCGCCAGTGCCACGGTGGCTTCTATAAACCATGGATGTTCACTTGAGCTATGATTCAAAACCAAGTCAATTATGACCTTGATGCCACGCTTTTCACATGCCGTGAGGAACGCTTTGAAATCATCCATTGTCCCGTATTCTGGATCGATAGCCTTGTAATCTGTGACGTCATATTTGTGGTAGGTGGGGGAAGGGCTAATGGGCATCAACCAGATGCCGTTAAAGCCAAGGTCAGTTTCGGTCTTTGGATTACCATCATTGATGTAATCGAGTCGCTTCGTCAGACCTTTGAAGTCGCCAATACCATCGCCGTCTGAATCAGCAAAAGAGTAAACGAAAATCTCATATACACTTAGGTAGCGGTCATCGAGACTTTCAGCTAAGCGCTTGTTTTGACAAGCCGAAAGCAGCCCTGTCATCAACAAAGCTGCCACTAGCAATAGAGTATAAATTTTCTTCCTCAACCTTTTACTGCTCCGCTCATACTCTCTGTATAGAAGCGCTGTAAGTAGATAAAGAGTATTGCTATCGGTATCGAAATCAAGACTGCACCTGCCGCGAAAGAAGTGTACCAATTATCGATGTATTCTTTTTCAAGCATGCGCCATAAGCCGATGGCAACGGTATAGTAGTCAGAATTCGCTCGGACAATGACCCTGGCAAAAACAAAATCTAACCAAGGCGACAAGAACGAAGTCAGAATCGTGTAAACGATAATCGGCTTTGAAATAGGGAGGGTAATCTTTGTAAATACTTGCCACTTGGTGCAACCATCAAGAAACGCGGCTTCATCAAGCGTACGCGGTACGGTATCAAAGAACCCCTTTGTGATGTAAAAAGCTAGACCAGCACCGCCAGAATAAACCAGAATTAATGCCACTCTAATCATGCTGCCTTCCGATAAGCCAATTGCTTTTAGAATATAATAAACCGCAACCATCGACATGAAACCAGGAAACAACCCCAGAATCATTGCAATATTCATTAATGACTTACGCATTTTGAAACGCAGTCGACTCATGACATAGGCCACACTCAGAATAAAGAATGTTGCGATTATGCAAGAGAACACAGCGATGATAAACGTATTCATAAACATCTTTGGAAAGTTCAATATATTTGTGTCGTTAAAGAGTCTCGCGTAATTGGCTGTGGTAAATGTTTTTGGCAAAAAGCTCGAAATATAACTGCCTTTTTCGCCACGGAAACTTGTCATGACTATCCAAGCAATCGGAAAAACCCAAACCGCAGAAAGTATAGCCAAGAGGATATGGATGGCAGTGTTACCTAAGCTCGCACCGAGCCGATTCTTCTTGTTTAATGCTAGGCGCTTTGTTCTCATTGGAAGCCCTCCTCATCTTTGTAAGCCTTCGTATTGCGGTAGGTCACGAGTGCGACAATGGAGAGTACAACGAAGGTGAGAATACCGATAACGGCACCGATATTGAAGAGCTGCTTATCGATGGTGAGTTTGTAGAGCCATGTGACTAGGAGATCGGTTTTGCCAGCGGTAGAATTGACAGGAGTAGGATTGCCACCCGTCAGTAAATAAATCACGTTGAAATTATTGATGTTGCCGGTAAAAGCCGTGATGAGATAAGGTGCCGTAACGAAAAGCATGTAGGGGAGGGTAATTTTGGTGAAAATTTTCACGGCGCCTGCACCATCGATTCTAGCCGCTTCATAAATATCACTAGGAATGTTCTGCAAAATGCCAGTCACTTGCAATAGCGTGTAGGGAATACCAACCCAAAGATTAACGACGATGACAATAACTCTCGCCCATGTCGCATCTGATAGAAAGGGCAGAGCACGACTTGTCACGCCTGCTTGCTGCAAAAGCACGTTAAT
This sequence comes from uncultured Oscillospiraceae bacterium, assembly GCA_964574395.1. GTDB lineage: Bacteria > Bacillota > Clostridia > Saccharofermentanales > Fastidiosipilaceae > JAXGQD01. Next base: position 16,926 of record CAZNNL010000005.1, read on the forward strand.
ACCACCTTGCGGTTGCAAGAGTGTGCGCATGGTTAGCAAAGTCACAAACTGAGGGACCGCCACCGAAAGCACAAAACAAAATCTCCAAAAATTCTTGGCTTTAGTATTTTTACGATTGATTACCAAACCTAAAATCATGCCGAAAATATAGTTCAGTCCCGTGGCAAAAACAGCCCAAGTTAAGGTCCAACCTAAGACGGACCAAAATGACTGACCAATATTATTTCCGGTACTCAAGACTGTTTTAAAGTTCTCTAAGCCCACCCAATCAAACAGTATTAGCCGCTCGCCAACGATAGAATAATTGGTAAAGGCCATGCTGATCATAAATACCAGCGGAAGCACGGTGAATAGAATTATCCCTGTAAGGGGGAGGAATAATAGAGAGTTATGCAAGCGTTCATCAAATAGTGCGCCAAAATCATCACTGAATGTAGGTGCTTTTTTTCCTTGCCTGAGCAGTAAATCGAGTTTGTATGAACTCTTTATTGAAGCTTTCCAGACCATGAGGAAGAGAAGGCACACACCCAAAGCCACAACGCCATATAGCAGTATCAAAACCGAGTTATGGCCAGCCGTATATTCGAATATCCCCTTGCTTTCGTTCCAGACTTCTTCTTGCTTTAGCCAGCCTAGGGAAGGCATCATAGCTAAACTATTTATGCCAGAAGTCACGAGATAATAGATGAACAACGCCTGTACTGCAAGGAATAGTAAGCCCTTTATTACTTGACCGCGCACAAGATTGCCGAAGCCAAGCAGTATAGCTGACATGCGTGTCAGCCAAGTGCCATCTTTAAATGCATCGAGCAAAGATAGCCGCTGCTGTTTACGCCTAAGCATCTCACGTTCCATTTCTTTTGCGGAGCTTGCCACGTTAACCCTCCTCTTGAACTAATCGTTTACTTAAAACAAAGCGGGACGCTCGTCATAACGCCGAGGCCCCGCTATTTTGAAGCTTATACGAAACGCATTAACTAAGTGAATGCAATTTATTGTGCATTTCCGTTCAATGCGTTATTGAGTTCTTCTGTTTTTTCAGCGGCGTTATCGGCGGTGATTTCATCGTTAACCAATGATTTACCGAAGTTTTCTGCCGGTGCCCAATAGTTGTCCATGGCTTTAACAAAAGGTTGAATGATAGAGGTTTTGTCGAATGTTTCGTTCTGAGCAACTACCAACATATCAGCTTTAAGCGTGTCGTCAGCTAATAGTTCAGTGTTACAAGGAACGATTCCGCGCAACTCATAATGTGAAAGTTGTGCTTCGGGGCTACCCAGGAATCTAGCAAAAGCTACAGCGACCTGAGGAATCTTTGAGTTAGGATTAACGGCGATAGCTTTTGAACCAGCAAAAGATTTCATTTGTTTTTCTTCGCCATCAATAGTGATAGTCGGTAATGATTTAGCTGCGAAATTGTCGCCTAAAGCTTCTTTAGCAGCTGAACAATCCCAAGAGCCAGAGAACATTGCAGCAATGCTACCGTCGCGTAGGCCAGCCATACCAGCACCGTCTGCATCATTTCTGAAGTTAGGATTGTTGACAACGTCTACTAGATATTTGGTAACTGCAGCAGCATTATCGCCACCAAAGTTGATGCCAGCAGCTTCGTCTGTTCCGTCAGGACCAAAGAGTGTGGCGCCATTAGCGACATAGAATGATGCGAGGTACCAAGAGTTTGTCATGGGGAATGAGACGACATCTTTAGCAAGCATGGCGTCAAAGCTACCAGCTTCTTCTTCAGAAAACTTAGATTTGTCGTAATACATGAACCAGGTGTTTGTTGTAAAAGGTACACCATAGATGGCACCGTCTACAGAGACGGAATTTACAATGGCTTCTGAATTTGTGTTTTTGACATAGTCAGCTGTTTCGCCACCTAATTTGGCAATACCGTTAGCAGCAATAAGCGCCGTCAAGTTGTCATTAGCATACATGTAAACATCAGCTGCTGCTGCGGGATCTTGTGTGACCGTCGCTTTAGCATCGCCTTCGGGCATGACACCGAATTCAAAACTTACATCGAATTCAGGATGCGCAGCCTTGAAAGCTTCTGTTTGTGCTTTTAGCCAGTTGCCTTGTTCTTCCGATTGATCCTCTGCAGGTGACCAGACCGTCAAAGTCCCCGTTACTTTGTCTCCACCTTCGGCAGTAGTGGTTTCGGCAGCGGCAGCAGTAGTAGTTTCTTCAGCAGCTTTTGTGGTTTCACCAGCGGCAGCAGTTGTAGTTGTTGTGCCTGCTCCACATGCGATGGCAGAAAAAGCGAGTGCAGCAGTAATTACAAGAGCAGCAATTTTCTTCAATTTCATTTCTATTCCTCCTATTAGGATTATATTCAGCTTTTATGATGTGTTTGGATGAAAAATCCATACAAACTACTTTATTATACACAAGTCAGGAAAAATAAACCATCACAAACGTGAAATGCTTTTCTATCGATATTTCATGCAGCATTACTAAAAAATCCGGATTAGCTAAAAAAATTCTTCATATCTTTAAGCTCGAATGCTTCGGGAGGGCAAGCAGAGACGGCCCCTGAATTTTTGGCTGAAGCATAAGCTGCCAAGATGGCTGCCAGCGAAGAACAGCCTGCTTCAGCAGATGCACGCGCTGGGCGATTTTGTGCGATCGCGTTGGCAAAATCACGATAAATACCCGAATGAGGATTGATGTAAGCTTTGAGGCTGCGTATGAAGCCTTGCCTTAACATGTTCTTGATTGTCTGCTTAAGATAGCCGGGAAATTTTTTGCCATAACTGTCATAAAGAGAAAAATACGGCTTCTTCTTATGGATACCACAGCGCAATTCGGCCTTTTCGCAGAGCAATGTAAACTCGGCTCTTTGCCTGAATTTTGAAGTCGTCGTTGTTCCAGTCAGTTGCAGGTAAGTATCGTTGTCTAAGTGATAATTTACGAGTCCGAAATCTTCCGCTTCCATGTCGTGCGTCTGCCTTGCGATGGTAGCTTGTGCAGTAATAATCTTGCCGTTCATCAACCAAGTCATGAGGTCTAAGGCGTGAATACACTGATTCATGAGCACTCCGCCATCTTGTTCCCAAGTACCGCGCCATTGGGCCGCGTCATAGTAAGCTTGGTCATGCCCCCAACAGACATGGACAGAGGCGCTCAGTACCGAGCCGAATTTCCCCTCTGCTACATCGGCTTGGATGAGGTCGACAATTGGGGCGAAACGGTAGATGTAACCTAAAGCTATTTTGACCTCTTGCTTGTCTGCTAGATTTTTAAGTTCCACAGCTTCTTGGTAGTTAAGCGTCAATGGCTTTTCAATGAGACAATGTATTTTCTTATTCAATAAGTCTTTTGCAATAGGGAAATGCGTCCCGCTTGGAGTGCAGATAGCTGCCACATCAAGCTTTAACTCTACAGGTAGTGCATCGACACTTGTAAAGACAGGTGGCATAACGCTACCCATTTTGGCTTCGCGCCACACACCAGCAGCTCGTTCAATCTGCGTATCAACAATAGCTACCAGCTCGAACAAATCCTTATTATGCCTAATGGCTTTGAGGTGCTTTAAGCCGACTCGACCGAGACCTACCAATAAGAGTTTGTAAGGAGGGGTTTGATTTGACATGTGCTGTCTCCGACTAGAAATTTATTGTTGTCAGTATAACATTTATGTTGTGTGAGAAAAAAAGAAAGCTCACATTTTGCAAGGTGAGCTTTCGAACTGTTCTAATAAAAGAATACTTACGTTTTACATGTTGATGACTTTACCGTAGAGCGGGCCATAGGCTTTACATGCTCTGTAATCTACGGATTCAGCACATTCTGTTCCAAATCCAGCCCAAGCATGTGGACGGAAGATGGAATCATTATCTACGTTGTGCATTGCTACAGGAACGCGTAACATCGCGGCTAAACTAATGAGGTCTGCACCAACGTGTCCATAAGTGAACGCACCGTGGTTAGCGCCCCAGTTTGCCATCACGCTATAGGTATCTTTGAACGCGCCTTCGCCTGTGAGACGAGGAGCAAACCAAGTGCAAGGCCAGGTTGCGTCTGTACGCTCGAGGAGTTGATCAGAGACTTGGTCTGGTAAACGAACAGTCTCACCTTCCGCAATTTGGAGTGTTGGGCCAACGCCTTCCACATAGTTCATGCGCACCATAGTTACAGGCATGCTGGCGCGTGTTGTAAAGGAAGAAGAATAACCACCACCACGGAAATAGCCAAGGTTAGCTGGGCACCAGGTTGTGGCACTTAAGCAATTGTCGACATCTTCTGAGCTAACTTCCCAGAAAGGCTTCATGACATTGTTGCCATTCTCATCTTTCATTTCGCCACAACCGTCGAGTGAGGCTGCACCAGAGTTGATGAGGTGGATAAAGCCATTTTCAGCTGCGCCTTCTGGCTTCCAACCTGTGACACGTTCGATGGCACTTGGGCTCCAATATGTTCTCACGTCGGCGAAAACGGCTGCAGTATTAGAGACGAGATGCCCCCAAAGCATAGACATACCGTTTAGGTTGTCATTTTCGGTAGCGACAGAGATGGGTTCGCGAATGCCGTTCCAGTCAAAGGAAGACGCGAGCATGGCTTCCGTGAAGTCATGGTTGGGGAAGTGGTCGGTCCATTGACGCTGACCTTGGATACCACCAAGAATAGCGTTACGTCCGCAGGATTCTTCCACGAAACCTAATTCAGCTAGACGAGGATTGCCTATGAAAATGTCGCGTGTGATAAGCATAGCTTTAACTACGCGCTCCCATTCAGCGTCTTTTTCTTCACGGGTGTGTGGACGTAAAAATTCGCTATCAGCATATTGCTCGATATTAACATCACGGCCTTCTTTACAATATTCCTTAACCCAAGCCAAGGCACGCTCGTACTCATCTTTATCATAAATTTCACGATCGATGCGACGTGTAATTTCTGTTTGGTCAAGAGATTCCCAGCGCATACCAAAATAGTTTTGGTAGAGATTAGGCATAGGGAAGGAGCCAGCGATGCCCATGCAGCTACCGCCAATGGAGGCGTAAGATTTACCTTTCATTTGACCTGCTGCCATAGCGGCTTTAGCAAAACGTAAAATCTTTTCTTGTACATCGGCAGGAACGCTTGTGTCTGAACCATCTTGTACGTCATGGCCATAGATAGCAAAAGCAGGTAAGCCACGTTGTGCATGCGCTGCCATTGCAGAAGCCAAGTAAACCGCACCTGGACGCTCTGTTCCGTTAAAGCCCCAAACAGCTTTAATCGTCAAAGGATCCAAATCTAAAGTTTCTGTACCGTAGCACCAACAGGGTGTAACAGTCAGTGTCGCCGTTACGTTTTCTGCCGCGAACTTATCAGCGCAGGCGGCGGCTTCGGCGACTCCGCCAATTGTTGTATCAGCAATTACACACTCAACCGGCAAGCCATTTGAATAACGCAAATTTTCTGAAATGAGTTTAGCGGCTCCTTTAGCCATATTCATGGTTTGGTCTTCCAGGCTCTCGCGGACGCCTAAACGACGACCATCGATGACGGGGCGAATGCCAATTTTAGGCATGCGACCAATTAAACGATTTTTAGGTTCGTTCATTTTATGTGACATAGTGACCTCCTGTTTGTCTGCATTTATCCTGACAAAATGCAAAAAATATCTTGATGAACCCATTTTAATCTGTTCAAAAAATATAAACATGGATTATTTGTAAATAAATATGTAAAATAGAAATCTATGAGAGAAAGCAAATCCAAAGATTCTCTTGAGTCAGCAGAGAGCAAGCAACAAAATTCTTCATCCGCCCAGATTGAGGGCTTTTTTCGAGATGACAAAAATATCGTCAGATCACGTTTTTTAACCCATGGCGTCAATACAGTACATATAGAAATCTTGGATCATGGTTATTTTTTCGGTGACGAAAGTTGGAATCAATTCGGAGTGATTAGTCCTTTTGCCAGACTTTATTTTATGGCAAAAGACTATGGTTGGATAGAAACAGAACATGGTTCCATCGATTTAAAACCAGGCCAGATGTATATTATTCCTCCTTTTGTCAAAGTGAATCTACGCACCAATCATCGCTTGGAGAAATTTTACTTGCACGTGAACTGCCATTATGGAGGCCTTGATTTGCTCGAAGGCATGCAACATTGTGAAGTGCTACCGCTGGATAATGATGCTTTAGAACACCTACTGCGCTATTACGAAGGTCAGACATTGCAAGACTTGTTGCTCTTAAAAAGCGAGATTTATCGCATCATAGGTCAGTTTGTCGCCGATTTTTGGCCCAATCTACATGAGCGTTTACGGGTTGCAGAAAAGTACAAACATGTACATGCTTATATTCAGCAAAATCTGAGCTTTAAATTGAACTACAAAGATGTGGCATTGAAGTGCGGCCAGTCTCCTGATGTATTGCGTTTAAACTATGTCAAAGAAACAGGCGTGACTTTGAGTAGATATATACAAGGTCAAATCTTGCAAGAGGCTGCTCTTGAATTATTGAATTCAAGCGCTAGTATTAAGGAGATTGCTGCTAAATTGGGGTTTAACGATGAATTCTATTTTTCGCGTTTCTTCAAAAAGCGCATGCAGTATAGTCCACGTGAATACAGAAGAATTAATGGGTTTGCAGGAGGGATGAACGATGCTTAAACAGCGGGTGAGAGAATTTTTGATAGAGCAGGAATTGGATGCCGATCGCATTGATTTCGAAGCGGAGACGGCCTTGTTCCTTGCTAACTTACGCCAAGGCTTGGTGAAAGACAATGTCGCCATGCACATGTTTCCTTCGTATATTGAGGTTGGCAAAAATATCCCCAAAGGCGAAACCGTCATTGTTATGGACGCGGGCGGCACTAATTTAAGAGTGGCAGCCCTAACCTTCAACGATCGTCTAGATGCAATCGTTGAACACTTTTCCATTTACCCGATGCCAGGCACAAAAGAAAGTGTTTCAAAGAAAACATTCTTTTCTACTTTGGTTAAGTACCTAGAACCTGTCTTGCCCCTAAGCGATAAAATTGGTTTGTGCTTTTCCTATGCAACCGTCATGTATCCTGACAGGGATGGACGTCCCTTAGCTTTTAGTAAAGAAGTAAAACTCCCAGAAGTCGAAGGCGAACTTATCGGTGAGAACTTGAAGCAAGCTTTAAAAGAACATGGTTATGAAAAAGAAGTAGGTATTGTCATATTGAATGACACCGTGGCTGCCCTGCTGGGCGGGATGAGTCAAGTAGGCAATCGTGAGATTTCCTCGTTTGTAGGCTTTATTCTCGGGACAGGCACCAACACGGCGTATATTGAAAACAACAGTCGCATCGCTAAAGTCAAAGGCTTAAACCTTGACAAAGCCATGATTATGAATACGGAATCAGGTACTTATCCTATTGAGAACCGCAGTCCCATCGATAAAATCATTGATGCGAAAACCCAAATTCCCGGTGACCATCTCTTTGAAAAGTTACTTTCCGGGCGCTATAAAGGAACACAGCTCTATTACACCTTGGTAGCAGCAGTTGAAGCAGGTTTGTTTTCAGAAGGCTTCGCAGAGGCACTCGATCAGATTGATGATTTGGAAGCTAAAGAAGTAAGTCGTTTTTTAAATCAGGCACATGGATCCGGACTTCTGGCAGGGTTTTGCCAAAATGATGAAGACCGTGAAACCTTATATGCATTGATTGATAATCTTGAAGAACGTGCAGCGCGACTCGTGATTGTAAATTTTGCGGCTATTCTGGAACAATTAGGGCATGGAAAAAATCCATTGGCGCCGGTAGCTATTACGGTAGACGGGAGCACATACTTTAAGTCACAATTACTTAAAACAAAAGTAGAGTATTATATAGTCGCATATTTGCAGAATGTATTGGGCTACTATGTTGAGCTAATCCCTTCAGATAATTCGAATCTTATCGGGGCAGCCATCGCAGCATTAACAAATCTATAGATACGGTTGAGATATTAAACTCGGTCAAAACGGGGGTTAAATGGGATTTTTAGGTTTTTCTAAGAAAAGAAGTGACGGTAATCTCGTCAAAGGTGGAGACCCAATGATGCATATCATGCCTTATGTTATGCGTGGTCGAAATGAATCGGCGGTTTATTACCAGATGACGGTGCCTGTTGGAAATATCCAAAAATACACGCTGGAGAAGCGTAAAGAAGGACAACGCGTTACGCTCTTTAACGTGATTGTTGCCGCCTTGCTACGTACGATAAACGAGCGCCCTAAGGTGAATCGTTTCGTCGCCGGAAGAAGACTTTATGAACATAAAGACTTTGAAGTGCTCTATGTGGTTAAACAACAACTAACGGATGAAGGCGTAGAGTCGGTGGCTAAAGTTAAACTGGCAAAAGGGGATACAATCTTTGATATCAAAGACAATATGGATGAGCATATTAAGTCCCTCAAGCGTGGTGAAATGAAAGGGGATGACAAATTAATACGTCATCTAGCCAAATATCCTCGCTGGAGTATACGCATGATTTACAGAACGTTGGTATGGCTGGATTTTAATGGTATGATGCCGAAGTCCCTCATCGAGATGTTCCCGTTCTACTCCACTGTCTTTATTTCGCATATGGGTACCTTGGGTGCCAACGCGCTCTTTCACCATTTATATGAATTTGGTACAAACTCCATCTTTATGACCATCGGACGTGCGTATGACAAGCCTTTTAAAGCCTTGGATGGTGGAGTTGAATGGAAGCGTGTCATTGATTTAGACTTCACCATTGATGAGCGTATATGTGACGGGTTTTATCTGGTGCGTACTTTACGTCTTTTTGAAACTTATCTTGATGATCCTTGGATCTTAGAAAAGGGTTTTACAGGGAATGATTCTGATGATGAGAAAGAAGAAACGCCAAAAGACAAATTGCCAGTAAAAGATATAGAAATTTAATTCCTGACAGAGAAACCGGCGGGGGGGACCGCCGGCATCAAAAGGAGGGGGTTATGAAGTAAGGGTGTTCCTATCTGGAACACCTTTAGTCTATCAAGAAATCATAGTACTTCAATGATGTAATTGTTAATTAAATATGAATAATTTCTTAAATATTCACATATTTATCTGCAAAATTATCTTGTTCGCAAAGCATTTCTTATAAAATGGGATGAAAAGTCACGATAAGTTCACATTTACTACATGATTTAACGTTCAAAACAATCGTAAAACGAACGATTTTTGTTAACACTTATGACAGTAAGGCTAAACTTTTGCTAAAATCAGTCAATACGACCAGTAGGAGGAATTATGCGATTAGAAGGAATCCTTTACCATGGCAATAGGCCTGGAGCTAGACACGTAGCAGTGGATGAAGAAAATGCACATCCTTTTCATAAGCAGATGGAAAACTGTTTATTAGAGATTTGTAAAACTATAGCAGTACCTATTCCTCTTTGGATGCAAAAAAACACACGTGAATTGGGTGCATTTCACCAAACAGTCTTCACCCCCGAACAGTTTCTGGAACCGGTTCATTTTGATCGCTTTATATTAAGGATGCTCTGAAATGATGCAAGAACACTTTGAGCCTAAACAAGATAACTACACTTTTTCTGACTTGCGCAAACTAATTGCTTACTTGCGTTCTCCAGATGGTTGTCCCTGGGATAGAAAGCAGGATTTGGAAAGTCTTCAAAAGTACTTATTGGAAGAAAGCTATGAAAGCGTGACTGCGTTTTATTCAGGCAATACAGAAGCACATTGTGAAGAACTCGGTGATGTCTTATTGCAAGTTGTTTTTCAAACCCAAATAGCAGCTGAGGATAAGCAATTTAACCTGGAGCAGGTGATTGACACGCTGGTGCGAAAACTCGTACAGCGCCATAGCCATGTTTTTGGAGAAGACCAAGCCGCTGATCCAGAAACCGTCAAAGAACTGTGGCAAAGGAATAAAGCTAAAGAAAACGAGAGCATGGAAAACTCCAGTCTGTTGCGTTCAATTAAGAGAGACCAAAGTCCACTTCACCAGTCTTACCATCTGCAAAAGGAAGCAGCTAAGTATGGCTTCGACTGGCCGGACCATAATGGCGCTGCCGCTAAAGTTTTGGAAGAATTGGAAGAGGTAAAAAGCGCACAATCTACGTTTGAGAAAAATGAAACAATGGGAAGTAGCGTTTTTGAAGAAGTCGGCGATTTGTTGTTCGCAGTGGTTAATCTGGCTAGAAAGCTTGCTGTTGAACCTGAAACAGCGTTGGCGCAGGCGAACAACAAATTTATCGCACGATTCCGAGCTATGGAAAAACTCGCCCAGGAACGTGGCGATGATTTTTCCAAGCTCAGCTTAGAAGAGCAAGATACACTTTGGAATGCAATAAAACGTATCTAATGTATAAAGATTTTCATACCATGCTCTAGCTCTTTATTCTTTTTTGATTATTCAGTTTTATTTTCTTCATCTGACCAATACATAATCTGCCAAGGTACACCAAACGGATCAAGCAAAGCACCAAAGAGCTTAGTAAAGAAAGTTGAAGCGAGTGGCATGGTGATTAGTGCACCATTTGCCTCAAACTCAGCAAAAATCCTTTTAGCTTCTTCTTCGTCATCAGTAGAATAGTTTAGTGTGATATTGTTTCCAGATGCATACTCGCCAGTTGGGTCATCAGACATCATTAGAGTTTTGTCGCCCATGCGTATGACGGCGTGCATGATTTGATTTCCGTCAAACTTTAGAAATTCTGAATCAGTTGGGGGCATATCAGAAAAACGCATCAGTGCATCTGTGGTTCCGTTAAAGATTTTGGTATAGAGGTCTATTGCTGCTTGGCAATTTCCATTGAAACTTAGATAAGGCTCTAGTGTAATTTTTCCCATGATGATACCTACTTTCTATTTCAGTTGCTTACGCAATAAAAAATGCAGTTCTTCAATTATAATAGAAAGCGAAGTTTGAAAATAGATTAAAGAAGGAAAGACTATGAGATTAGATAAGTTTTTAAAACTCTCCCGAATCATCAAACGGAGAACTGTTGCAAATGATGTCTGCGCCCAAGGGCGTGTTAGTGTAAATGACAAAGTTGCAAAACCAGCCACAGACATAAAAATAGGTGATGTTTTAGAAATCCGCTTCGGCACTGGACCCGTACGTCTACGGGTGCTTTCTATTGCAGAACTTGTTAGGAAAAACGAAGCAACTGAAATGTATGAAATTTTGGCAAAACCAAAAGAGCAAGAAGAAATTAGTTTAGATTAGGTAGCACTATACAGATACTTTGTTCTTATTTATAGATTTCATTGGAGGACCACACGAATATGAAAAGATTCCTAAATTGTTTTAGTTCAGATTTTAACACTATGTCCAGAAAGGAATTAGTCGCAGCCATCGCACAATCCGAGGGAAGAGTACTTGTTAGTGAAACCATCGGAGCTGTACCACCTTTACTTACTGACATTACCAATGCTGAACTAGCAGCCTCATTTGGGGCAGACTTACTCATTCTCAATCTATTCGACTTGGATCTGCCATTAATTTATGGCTTACCAAAAGCAAGTGAACGTAGCGTGATTCAGGAAATTAAATATTTAACAGGCAGACCTGTAGGCATTAATCTTGAGCCAACCACGCCGGCAGCAGCTGATGATCCAAATCCGTTTAAAATGACAAAAGGTCGGATAGCTACTGCAGAAAATGCGCTAAAAGCAGTGAGACACGGCGTCGATTTTCTGGTGATTACGGGGAATCCTGAAACCGGCGTTAATAATGAAGGCATTGCACATGCTTTGAAGGAGATTAGAGAAGCTGTTGGAGATAAGCTCATGCTCATTGCTGGGAAAATGCATGGTTCAGGTGTGTTAAGCGAAAGTGGTGACAAAATAGTTTCTGAGGAAGATGTGCGCGTCTTTGTTGAAGCCGGTGCAGACGTTGTCCTACTGCCAGCACCAGGGACCGTTCCTGGAATCAGTACGGAACATATTCGCAAGTTAGTTCAGGTGGCTCATGAAAGTGGAGCACTCACGATGACGGCCATAGGCACAAGTCAGGAAGGTGCAGATGCCGAGACAATTAAGCAAATAGCCCTCATGTGTAAAATGTGTGGTACCGACTTGCATCATATTGGCGACAGTGGTTATATTGGTATCGCTTTGCCAGAAAATATTCTGCACTATGGCATTGCAATTCGTGGTGTAAGACACAGCTATCATAGGATGGCGGCGTCAATCCGTCGTTAAGCCGATAGTCAATTTTTAAAATTCTCTACATTTTGTATTATTTAGCCGAAAAATCTGTTAAACTACACATGATGTAGATTTCTTAAAGGAGATAAAATAGTGCCTGTAAAATCAAGAAAAGAGGGAGTTCTAGATAAGCGTAATGCCCGTCAGGCGTTAGCTAAGAAGTCTCAAAAGAGTGTTCTGCCCAAAGTGTTAGGCTTATTGGTCGTGCTTTTTGCCGTGCTCTCCTTTATTTATTTTCTTAATCAAGAAAAAGAATTCAAACGCCAACAATCCTTAAACGCACATTATGTTGAAACCTTGGCCTCGCTCGAGGAAGAAAACATTAAGTTAGAAAAAGATAAGGAAAACATTAACTCTGATGAAAACGTCATGAAGATTGCGCATGAGCAAGGGATGATTCGTGAGGGTGAAATAATTTTTGAAGACTCCAACGGCAATTAACAGGCGAATGTAAATGCAAGCAGAAACTTGACGTAAGTTTTCAAATATTATATATTATGAATATCTAATGTTTAACAAAAAGCAAATGCTTTGAACATGATAGTAGAGCTTTGAAAGGAAATAATATGAGCGAAGTAACATTAACAAAAGCAAATTTTGATGAAGTCATTCAAAACGAAAAACTCCCTGTCCTAGTAGATTTTTGGGCACCCTGGTGTGGTCCATGTAAAATGCTGGGACCTGTTGTCAGTGCATTAGCAGAAAAAACAGCCGGAAAAGCTGTCATTGCTAAACTGAACATTGATGATGAGCCCGATTTAGCAGCTAAGTTCCGTGTCATGAGTATCCCCACTTTGATGGTTTTCAAAGATGGTCAAGTGGTTGGAAAAACCGTAGGTGTTCAACCGGAAAAAGAGTTGCTAAAGTTGTTAGGACTCTAATCTTAACTTAGCCAATTCGTTGTCATGGCTGCCATACTAAAATAAAATTTAGTGTGGCAGTTTTGTTTTGTATTTAAGTTTTGCCAATATGGAAAATAAACGTTAATCTATTAAAGACATTAGATGAAAGAGGGTGGCGGTATGAGCGATCAAACCTACTCACAAGACTATAGTTTACTCGTCAGCATTGTAAAAGAGTCCTATGCTACTGATGTAATTAAAGCGGCGCAACAAGAAGGGGCTCACGGAGCGACCATTGTTTTGGGCAAAGGCTTGCTAACACAAGCCCAGGCCAATTTTTTTGGTAGGCCTCTTGAAACAGGCAGACATGTTATTTTTTTGGCAGTTAGATCTGACCGTAAAAAACAAATTATGCAGCATGTTTATAACAATACTGGACTAAAGACGGATGCGCATGGCTTAATTTTTGAGCTGCCACTTATTGGAGCTGCAGGAATAGCGCCGATCAATGTCTTGGACAGTAAATTTGGAGATATGGAGGGAAGTCAATGATTTTTTTCCATAAACTAAAAGAAAATGTAGTTGCTGTCGTCCCCATTATTTTGATTGTTCTAATTCTACACTGGACAATCGCCCCATTAAGTACAGCGATGCTGACCGGCTATCTGTTTGGCGGATTGTTACTAATACTTGGATTGACGATTTTTCTGATGGGGGCTGACGTCGGTGTTTTGCCTATGGGTGAATTCATAGGAGCTAACCTTAGTACAAAACAGAGATTTCCTATCTTGCTTCTTTATGTTGCAATCATAGGTTTCTCAATCACGATGGCAGAACCAGATTTGCAAGTTATGGCGAAACAAGCAGCCTCAGTCAATCCTGACATTGGTCAACAATTACTTGTAACTTCAGTTGCGATAGGAGCAGGTCTATTCGTAGTTTTTGGTTTAATGCGTATTGTTCTGGGCTTCTCCTTAAAGACGCTGCTTTTCATCTGCTATGCATTGATTTTTATCTTGGCACAGTTTACATCGCCATATTTTGTTCCAATGGGTTTTGACTCAGGTGGTGTTACAACGGGACCCATGACCGTTCCTTTTATCATGGCGCTCGGCGTAGGGGTCGCTTCAGTTAGGCGATCAGACGATAAACATGGCAGTTCACCCGACAGCTTTGGACTTGTTTCTCTCATGTCTGTTGGCCCGATTGTTGCTGTTATGATTCTCGGAATCATTTTTAATAATGACCTTTCAGCAGCCACATTGCCAAGCTCTGAAACGTTCAATCCAGCAAACTTTCAAGAATTGATACAAGGCTACGGAGCACAATTACCTCATACTTTAGGTGAGATAGCCATTGCCATGGTTCCTCTAACTGTGCTTTTCTTTATCTTCCAATTCTTTTATTTACAACTTCCAAAACAAAAATTCTATAGAATCCTGATAGGTTTGGTCTATACATACGTTGGCTTAGTAATCTTTCTCTTGGGTGCGACGATGGGCTTCTCGCCTGTAGGATCGGCTATGGGTGCCTCACTTGCAATATCTGATTATGCATGGGCATTAATTCCTATTGGCTTGGTCTTAGGTTTTGCTATCGTTTTTGCTGAACCTGCTGTATGGGTCTTAACTCAAGAAGTTGAAGAAGTAACCGCTGGACGGATTTCCAAAAAAACCATGATGGCTACGCTGGCCGTTGGTGTTGCTATTGCCGTAGGTTTAGGCTTTCTTCGTACCATGATAGGCTTTAGCGTTTGGTACTATTTAGTTCCAGGTTACTTGATTGCCCTTGCTATGATGCCATTTACCCCCGACCCCTTTACAGGCATTGCTTTTGACTCCGGCGGTGTTGCCTCAGGGGTTATGGCTTCGACCTTTATTTTGCCATTCGCATTAGGCATATGTAGTAGTCTTGGAGGCAACGTCTTAACGGATGCGTTTGGAACAGTTGCCATGGTTGCACTCGCTCCACTCATTGCTATTCAAGCAGTTGGTATAGCTTATAAACGTAAAGCGCAACTTAGTGAACTAGAAGAATCTAGTTTGGGCGACTACGACGATGAGTCCTTGGATGACAATGACGACGTTGTGGCCGAAGAAACTACTACAGAAACAAAGATTACGGAGGAAGATAAAGATGAGTAATCCTGATATGCAATGCTATCTACAGTTTGTTGTTGTTAATAAAGGCAAATCATCAAAAGTCACCCAGATTGCTAGACAGAATAATTGCCCGGGTAATATTACTATTCCCGCACGTGGTACAGCACATTCTGACATACTCGATATGCTAGGCCTCGAGAAACATGAAAAAGAAGTAATCTTTACTTTTGTCAGAGAAGAAGACGCTTATCGGAGTTTGCAGTCTCTGAGACAGGAACTAAAACTGGATCAGCCTGGTCATGGTATTGCTTTTCAATGTCCAATCGGCTTGAAGTTAGGATTAAAATCAATCTTTAATCTTTATGATAAAAAAGAAGCCGAGCTTCACCAAGGACAAGCTTTAGTAGAGACAAGTGAAATGAGTGAAGAAGCATTAAAAGAAGGCATCATTGAAGACGGCCATAGGCTGCTCTATATAGTAGTGCCTCAAGGTCATGCAGATGACCTAGTAGAAAAAGCGCGTGAATCTGGTGCTGTGGGAGGTACTATTATTCATGGCAAAGGCTTTGGTGTACATGATGCTTCCTTGCTTTTTGGCATCCATATAGATCCCGAGAAAGAAATTCTATTGCTATTAGTTCGCCAGTCAGTCTGCGAAACCATCGTACGTAATTTAGTTGAAAAGGGTAGGCTTTCCGAGCCAGGACGTGGTATTTGCCTCGTGCTTCCCGTCTCACGTGTCACAGGCCTCTGGCATAAATTACCTCAACCGGATGAAACAGGGAGTCTGTTTGAGTAAGGCCAGCTGTGCTAGAATATTCTGCAGTAAGCCCCCGGGCTGAGGAGGATATATGATGGAATCCGGATTTTCCATAGAGAATAGGGAAAGTGACTTGACGCGTTATTTTGGTGAAGCTGTTTTTAACGACCGTATGATGAGGACGAGATTGTCCAGACCGACCTATCGTTCATTAAAGTCAACTATTGAAGCGGGCACACCCTTGAACAAAGAAATTGCGGCAGAAGTAGCCGTCGCCATGAAGCAATGGGCGATTGAAAAAGGCGCCACGCACTTCACGCACTGGTTTATGCCCATGACGGGACAAACGGCAGAGAAGCACGATGCGTTTTTAGATACTTTGGCCGATGGACAGGTTATCCTAAATTTTTCGGCAAAAGCACTCATCAAAGGTGAACCTGACGCATCTTCTTTCCCTTCCGGAGGCATTAGAGAAACCTCAGCTGCACGTGGTTATACAGCTTGGGATTGCACTTCTCCCGCTTTTATTAAAGAAGGAACTTTGTACATTCCCACGGCTTTTTATTCACATACCGGTGAAGTGCTAGATAAAAAAGCCCCTCTGTTAAGAGCGAATCAAGCACTATCACGCCAAGGTATGCGACTTTTGCGCGCATTAGGGAATACGACTTCCAAAATGATTGTCAGCACCATTGGTCCTGAACAAGAATACTTTTTAGTTGATAAAGATGCTTATGAGCGTCGCCCTGACTTGGTAAATTGTGGTCGGACGTTATTTGGTGCACGCCCACCGCGTGGAGTAGAGTTATCTGACCACTACTATGGGTCCATTAACCCTAGAGTTCTGGCGTTTATGCAAGAGCTTGATGAATCCTTGTGGCACTTGGGAATTACGGCAAAATCTAGACACAATGAAGTCGCACCGACACAGCATGAGCTTGCCATTATTTTCGATCCAAGTTCGGTGGCGGTTGACCATAATATGTTAGTTATGGAAATGATGAAGAAAATTGCCGAACGCCATGGGATGGTCTGTTTGCTTCACGAAAAACCCTATGCCGGAATTAATGGATCAGGTAAGCATATTAACTGGTCCATTGCCACTGACGACGGTGAAAACCTTTTAGATCCAGGCAGCAATCCGTGTGAGAACACGCAGTTCTTACTCTTCTTGGTTGCGGCAATCGCAGCAGTCGATCGTTACGGAGACTACCTAACGCTGTCCGTCGCTACAGCCTCAAATGAACACCGCTTAGGTTCACACGAAGCTCCTCCAGCAATCCTTTCGGTAGCTATTGGCGATGAATTACAAAATATTTTAGACAGTATACGCAATGGTCAAAGCTATACTTCACCAGACAGAACTTGTACGAACTTGGGCCTGGACTCAATGTCCGTCTCAACTGTAGATACCACTGATAGGAACAGAACCTCGCCTTTTGCTTTTACGGGAAATCGTTTTGAGTTTCGCATGTGTGGGTCCTCGCTGAACATTGCGGGCCCATGCTTTATCATGAATACCATAATTGCAAAGACCTTAGGTGAGCTAGCAGACGCACTTGAAGTGAGTGATGATAAAGAGGCGACTGCTCATGCACTAATTACAGACATTATGAATGCACATGAACGTGTACTTTATATGGGTGATAATTACTCCGAAGAGTGGCCAGAAGAAGCCAAACGTAGAGGCTTGTCTGTTGTGGCTGATGCTGTCGAAGCCATTATGCATATGAAGGATGAGGAGTTCATCGCTTTATTTGAAGAAGAAGGCGTTCTTAGCCCATTAGAATCGGTCTCACGTTGTGATATTTTACTTGAGAATTATGCGGCAGTTGTAGGTATAGAATGCCGCACAGCATTGGATATGTTGACGCGTCAGATAAGACCTGCGGTAATTAGATACATTGGGAATATTGCCAAAGGTATAGCTGCTTCAGAAAGCATCGGCATTGAACAAAAAGTAAGTAAAGAATTATTGTCAGAACTTACTTCGCTTTTACAGGCTTTGTCTGACGCACATGAAAAACTTGAAGAAAGCTACAAAGCAGCTGAAGCTGAAACCGAACTAGAGCTTAAGGCACAAGCCTTCCATGATATCGTGTTTTCCGAAATGATGAACTTGCGCAGCTATGTTGACGCTTGTGAGGTCTTGATTCCTTCTGCTGAATGGCCACTACCTTCTTATTCAGAACTACTAAGAAGGAAGTAGACAAGATGAACGTTATTCTGCAGTTAGGTTTTTATTTAGCTTTGTCTTATTTAGGGGACCAAATTGCAAGCATTTTACCTTTCCCATTTCCCGGTTCGGTTATAGCAATGGTCATGCTTTTTATCTTGCTGAGTTTAAAAATTATTAAAACTGAGCAGCTTAAAGATGCCAGCCACTTTTTATTAGCGTATATGGGTTTATTTTTTGTCCCTCCAACTGTTGGCTTGCTCGAGAGTATTGGTTTGGTATCCAACCAATTATGGCAATTTTTTACGGTAGTAATACTTACGACTCTAATCACTCTATTAGTCACGATGTTTGTTACTGGTTTTTTGATGAGGCTTAAGGAGGGAAGGAAAAGATGATAACGAGTACCGCGCTTTTCGGCATCTCCTTAACTGTTGTGTCTTTTGGGTTAGCATTGGTCATACAACAACGTCTGAAAACGGTAATAGCCAACCCCATATTGCTAGCAGTAGCCATGATTATTGCGGTGCTTTTAGCCTTCAATATACCTTTAGAAGATTATCGCGTGGGGGGGAATTTTGTTTCAATTTTTATAGCTCCTTCAACAGCCGCTCTTTCTATAAACATATACAACCAGCGTGAACTTCTAAAAAAGAATTTACTTCCAGTCCTAGGAGGAACACTTGTCGGTTCATTAACCGCCATACTTTCGGTAAAGTTTTTCAGCTCTGTATTTGGACTAGACGAAAAACTGATGATTTCATTACTGCCAAAATCTACAACAACGGCAATCGCAGCACCTTTGTCCGAAGCATATAATGGCGTTGTTTCGATTACTATACTTGCCGTGATGATTGCCGGTTTAGTCGGGGCGATCTTAGGCCCTTTTATCTTTAAATTGTTTAGAGCGAATGCTGTATCTGCAGGACTGGGCATGGGAACCGCTTCGCATGCTCTAGGAACAACCAAAGCCCTGGAATTGGGGGAAGTTGAAGGCGCTATGAGCGGGCTTGCCATTGGGCTTGCGGGTTTGTTTACCGTGATTTGGATGGCAATTCTCTTTTAAATAAAGACATCATGTTGTAAGGGTGTCGCAAAAAAAAAACGCATTTAAACCAATTCATATCGTGGAGAACAGTAAAGAGTGGAGAATTTAAGCTCAATTGCGAGCACTAAGTTGGAGCGTTTTTCGTGGGATAGCAGAGCACTTGAGGTCCTGTATATTTTAGAATCCGCAAGTGCTGTCGCATATTTTGTTGGTGGAGCGGTAAGAAATATTCTGCTTGATCGCGCAATAAGTGACTACGATATAGCGAGTTCCGCCACACCTGAAGAAGTCAGCCAGATATTTCCAGCCTCGCAACTTATAGCTACTGGCTTACAACATGGGACTTATACTGTTAATTTCAAAGGTCTCATCATGGAGCTCACAACGTTTCGGATAGATGGCAAATATTCTGATTCCAGACGCCCGGATGAAGTTTTCTATAGTAGAAAAATTGAAGATGATTTAAGACGTCGTGATTTCACTATCAATGCGCTTGCCTATTCCCCCATAGCAGAGGGAGAGAAACTTATTGACTTGCATGGAGGACTTGCTGATTTAGGTGCCCGCCTAATTCGCGCAGTGGGCGATCCAAGGAAACGCTTTGAAGAAGATGCATTAAGAATACTTCGCGCGATACGATTAGCAGCTGAGTTAAACTTTCAGATAGAAGAAACGACAATCATAACGTGTAATGCCATGGCAACACAACTAGAAGGGCTTGCTGCAGAACGGATTACCACTGAAATTTGGCGCTTGTTAGCTGCTGAAAAACTTGTCCAACTTGCGCTTAGCTGTAAAGAAGTTTGGTGCCAAGTCCTTCCTGATCTGGCACAGTTTTCGAATAGTGCCTACCAAGACCAAGTTAGGGGGATGGACGAACTTATTCACGCTGCCGATATTAGACTCGTATGGTTACTAAGAGGTACAGATGCCTTAAGTCTCGAAAACTTGCGCCTAAGTCGCAAACAGCGCCATACAATTGAGCGTTTGCGAAAATACACACAATTAGACCATTTGTCAGTCGTGTCTAGAAAGAAAGCGCTGGGTGATTTAGGGCAGGAGGAATATAAAAAATTACTATCATACTTGTTTGTAGCAAACTTTATTGACGAGCATAGGCAGAGCACTTTACTTGCTGAAGCTGCGCAATGGCTAAGCGACGGTCTTTGTTTAAACTTAGCTACACTTGCCGTTAATGGAAAAGATTTGGAAAAGATCGGTCTACGCAGGGGAAAGAAAATGGGGAGAATATTGGCTCTCCTTTTAGACGAAGTACTGTCTGACAGAATAAAAAACGATGCCCCAACTTTACTAGCTAGGGCATCGGAATTACGTAAATCTAATTGAGAGTCTTAGGCGTGCTTGGCTTGAATGTACTCATGTATGCCTTCAGCAGCTGATTTACCAGCTCCCATAGCGAGAATTACGGTAGCCGCACCTGTGACTGCGTCACCTCCGGCGAACACACCATCGCGCGAGGTTGCACCGTTGTCTTTTGCCACAATACAGCCCCATTTATTAGTGTCTAAACCTTTGGTCGTACTTTTAATGAGGGGGTTTGGACTTGTGCCGATGGACATAATGACTGTGTCAACGTCTAGGACGAAATTAGAACCTTCAATTGCCATGGGGCGACGTCTTCCTGATGTGTCCGCTTCGCCAAGTTCCATTTTTAAGCATTCCATGCCAATTACTTGTCCTGAATCATCACCCAGGATACGCACTGGATTGGTGAGGTTATGGAAAATGATTTCTTCTTCTTGCGCATGGTGCACTTCTTCTAAACGTGCAGGCATCTCATCGAAACCACGACGATAGACGATATAAACTTCCTCGGCTCCTAAACGTTTAGCTGTACGCGCAGCATCCATAGCGACGTTTCCACCACCAACGACGGCAACTTTCTTAGAGTTACGAATAGGCGTGTGGTACTGCATATCATAAGCTTTCATTAAGTTAGAACGCGTAAGGTATTCATTAGCTGAGTAAACACCGATGAGGGATTCCCCGGGTATCCCCATGAAAGAGGGGAGACCTGCTCCTGAACCAATGAAGACTGCTTCGAAACCTTCTTCTTTCATCAGCTCATCAATAGAAAGAATTCTACCTATAACCATGTCTTTGCGAATTTTTACACCAAGCGCTTCTAGCTTATCAATTTCGGTTTTTACTATGTCTTTAGGCAAGCGGAATTCAGGGATACCGTAAACTAGAACACCACCCGCAATGTGAAAAGCTTCAAAAATAGTTACTTCATAACCATGCTTTGCCAAGTCAGCAGCACAAGTTAAACCAGCAGGTCCAGAACCCACAACCGCCACTTTATGACCGTTGGATGGTACGGGGACAACGACTTCCTCTACATTTTCGCGGTGCCAATCAGCGACGAATCTCTCAAGGCGACCAATGCCAACAGGTTCGTGTTTTATTCCACGTACACATACTTCTTCGCACTGCGACTCTTGTGGGCAAACGCGGCCGCACACGGCAGGCAAGGCGTTTGTTTCTTGAATCTTTTGATAGGCTGCTTCAAATTCGCCTTCGGCAACAAGATGAATGAAATCTGGGATTTGTACTCGAACAGGACAGCCTTTTACACATGGTTGATGTTTACATTGGATGCAACGCAATGCTTCGTTCATTGCCATTTCTGGTGTGTAACCAGTTGCCACCTCGGTAAAATTCCTGTTTCTTACTAAGGGGTCTTGAACTGGCATGGCTGTCTTTTCTACTTGCATGTTTTTTTTCATTTTATTAATTCTCTTTCTTTAACCCAATGCGGCAAGCGTGATCGTCAGAAGCTTTTTCTTCTGATTTATAGAACGCGTTACGTAAGCTAAGCTCATCGAAATCAACTTCGTGGCCATCGAATTCTGGCCCGTCAACACAAGCAAACTTGATTTCATCGTTAACCGTTACGCGGCAGCCACCGCACATTCCCGTGCCATCGATCATGATTGGGTTCAAGGAGACGAGCGTTTTTATACCGTATTCTTTAGTAAGTTTAGCCACGAATTTCATCATGACTACCGGTCCAATCGCTATCACTAAATCATAATTTTTTCCGGATTCTATCAAAGATTTTAGCTTGTCGGTTACGAAACCTTTTTCTCCATAACTCCCATCATCTGTTGTCAGATAGAGGTTGTCGCATACTTCTTTCATTTCTTCCTCAAGGACTACGATGTCTTTATTACGGAAGCCAGCAATAATATCGACTTTGGCGCCTAACTCATGTAGTTTTTTCGCTGAAGGATAGGCAATGGCATTTCCGACACCTCCGCCAACCACGCAGGCATTTTTATAGTTTTCAAGTTCAGAAGGTTTCCCTAAAGGACCAACAAAATCAGCAATTGTATCGCCAGCCTCTTTTTCACCCAAGGCTTTAGTCGCATGTCCTACGGTTTGGAAGATTATCGTCACTGCGCCAGTCTCTTGGTTGGTATCAGCAACAGTCAGAGGCACTCTTTCGCCGAACTCATCTACTCTGAAAATAATAAATTGTCCCGCCTGAGCCTTACGTGCTATGAGCGGCGCTTCGACCTCCATCCGCACGACTGCGTCGTTTAACCTATCTTTACTTAGAATCTTAAACATTTTTTGTCTCCTAAATCTATTAAATTATGATAGAATACCAACAGCAATTATAGAACATAAAAAATCGTAAAACAAATATTGATATCCGATAAATAAGGGTTACAGTAGCCCAAATCGGGAATTTGGACAGGGAGCGCGATATGCAGCAAATCCTTTTTGTACTTAAGGCAATTATCCTCGGCATAGTCGAAGGCATAACCGAATTTTTGCCAGTTTCTTCAACCGGACATCTCATCATATTTTCAGAATTCTTGGGGATGCCCGATGATGCCTTTATGAAAATGTTTATGGTTGTTATTCAGCTTGGTGCTATTTTGGCAGTCCTTTTCCTCTTTTGGCAAAAATTGTGGGGTAAAATTAGATTATTTTTCCGTGGCGACAGTGAAGGGGTAAGCTTCGTTAAAGTATGGGTGCTTGGCTGTATACCAGCTGCTGTCCTAGGCTTTCTACTCAATGACCTGATTGACGAATACCTATTTTCTGTGACAACGGTAGTCTTGGCATTGATCGTAGGCGCGGTACTTATGATTGTCCTAGAAATGCTTTGGGCAAAAAAGAACAAGAAAAACGATCTCACTGAAATTACCACTAAAGACGCCCTCATCGTAGGCGCCTGGCAGTGCATTTCCATGTGGCCTGGTTTCTCGAGATCTGCCGCTACCATTATGGGTGGTTGGAACAGCGGCATGACTACTGCTTTAGCGGCCGAGTACTCTTTTTTCTTAGCTATTCCAGTCATGTTTGGCGCGTCTGGTTTAAAACTTGTGAAGTTTGATTTCGCTGGCATACAGGTGTACCAGTACTTAGCGCTGATTACTGGATTCGCCATGGCCTTTGTTACTGCAATGTTAGTTGTTAAGGCCTTCATGAGTTTTGTACAAAATAAACCCTTAAAGGTATTTGCTTATTATCGTCTCGGTTTAGCAGCTATTTTGATCTTACTAATGCTGACTAAAGTCATCTAACACAAACACGAATAAGGTTTCAAAATCCAATTGCAGAAGCAGTTGGATTTTTTGTTTAGCAAAAACTTGTGAGGCATGGCGTAACCTTTTGCCATCTTGCCACGTATTAATAACGATAAGACAAAATGGAGGTTTATCATGAAGATGAAAGCGAGTTCACATATTTCAAGTGTTTTTCTTTCGGCAATTATTCTGCTAAGCGGCCTACTGCCAGGCTGCCAGGCTAATTTCACCAAGAAAACGGATATTAATATAACGCCTATAGTAACTGAATTAGAAACACAAACGGAATCACAAATAAAACCAGTGGAAGTTTACGATAAGCAGACCGTCGCGAAAGACTTGCAAGTGGCTTATAGTGATTTTGCCCAAAAAAGCATGATGCGCTTGGGCAACGACTTAACGAACGACTCGAACTTACTGTATTCTCCCTTAAGTTTACACATGAGTTTAAGTTTGCTTGAAAAGGGAGCTGCCGGCCTTACAAAAGCGAAGCTCCAAGAAGCGCTTTGGGGAAATCAAGGCTTCACGGACGATAAGCTTGATGCATTTTACCAAGCAATGGATGACGGAATTCTTGAAGTAGCGAATTCACTTTGGCTGAGCGATGATTTCGAATTAAAAGAGCAATATACCAAAAGCATTCAAACCTCTTACCAAGCAGAAATATTTAGCAGAGATTTTTCGGACGGCGCGGCGGTAGAAGCGGACATTGTCGCATGGGTTAAGGAAAAGACGCACGGTCTCTTAGGCGACCGTTTCACGCTTAAAGTTTCTCCAGATAATCGCTTGTATTTACTGAATGCTCTTTACCTTAAAAACGCATGGAATAAGGCATTCGAAGCAAGCGAGAACACAAATGAGAGCTTTACTCAAGCTTCTGGCAAAACCCAGACCGTCACAATGATGAACCAATTTAACGATAATGCCGTCTTACAAACCGCAGATTACGCCATAGCTTCACTTGATCTTCAGAATGGTGCTTATGTTAGATTTGCTTTACCATCAGAAAAAACGACACTCAAAGAACTAAGCCTGCGTGATGATTTCTATCAAAACCTGTTAGGCGATTGGTATGCCAACGGTCCCAATAATGACGTTATTTCAAACCCCCACGTGTCATGGAAATTGCCGAAAACAAATGAGTTTATTGAATTAGATTTAAAGGACGCTTTGAAAGCGCTTGACCTCGATATCATGTCGAGCAATATGGCTGATTTTTCGGAAATAGCCGAAATCGATGACGAAATCTTACAATTAGCTTCCGCAATGCAGCAAGTTAGGGTTAAAATGGACGAGGAAGGGGTTGAAGCTGCCGCAGTCACGATGATGACTATGGCCAGTGCTGCCCCGATGGCTAGTGCCCCTGTTAGGATTAACATGCACCTCAACCGACCCTACGCGTATGCTATCTTCAATGCACAAGGCGTGGCGGTCTTCAGTGGATTGATGAATGGAATTAGCGACTAGGACATGCTTTCATAAAAGGATACTCCCGCATCTACAGTTACTGGCTGAGATGCTTGGTCTAAATGGGTTTGATCCGCTTGATTTCGAGGATGTTATAGATAAATTTGGCAAAATGGTCTACCGTGTCGCGATGGCAGATTTGAGACAAGTAGAAGATGCCGAAGATTGTTATCAAGAAGTGTTTTTACGTTATGTTAAACAGGCAGAGCGCATCAGCTCTGAAGAACACTGTAAAGCCTGGTTACTGCGCGTAACTATCAATTATTGTCACGACCTGCGTCGCAGTCCACATTTCAGTCGACGTGCAGAACTAAGCGAAGAGCTTGCGGCAACGCTAGGTGAGGAAGATGCGAATTTCGAACATATCGCATCCGACGAAGCCTTGGGAAATTTACTGGCTCATCTCAAGCCAGACGAAGCTAGGTGCATACATTTGTTTTATTTTGAACAACTCTCGATTAATGAAATCGCTGAGTTAGGAGAGGAGAGCAAGGTTGCAGTTCGCGTACGACTACACCGTGCGAGAAAAAAATTAAAGGATTATTGGTAATGAGCAAGTCGTTTAACGAAAAACAATTTAATTATGACTATGCCAGGCTGATGGAGGCCCAACAGCCCTCATTGCGTATTCGCCATGATCTTTTAAACAAGATGCGAGCTGCGAGGGTTTCACTACCGCACGAACGAGGGAACGCACAGATTGTAGACTTTTCAAGACGTGACAAGGGGATAAGTCGGAGAAAAACTTTCGCGCGCTTGGGCCAAGTCGCTGCTGTACTTATTTTGGTAGCTGCCCTTGTATTAATTTATCCGCTGATCCGTGATGGCTTTACAGGTGGAAAATCCATGAGTTCTGCACCAACACCAACCGCAGCAATGGCTCAAGACATGCAGAAAAATAGCGCTGATAGTTTAGAAACAGCAGCAGCTCCCGCAGAGGCTTTTGGAACAGCCGACCAAACTATTGCCGAAATTGCTGATTCATATTTTGAAGCGGCAAGCCCACCATTAGAAGGTGCCGCATTTGATGCCACGGAAGCGCAGCTTAGAAGTAGCGTTACTCAGGATTTGCTCATGGAATTTGAATTAAGTGAAGTGCGCAGTCAAGCAGTAGTTGAAGGGCAAGAAATTACTTTAATAATATATAACAAGTCTGAGCATACTTACTATACCAGTTTTCAGATAGGCATCCAAAGATTTAATACAGCAGGTGAATGGCAGAATATTAAGTTAAAAGATGACGTAATCTGGCCTGCTATTGCAAATGAAATTCCTCCTGCGACAAACGGGAAGGCTGGCAAGTATAGGGAGCAAATTTATTTTTCGACATTGCTTGATAATCTAGCTGCCGGCCAATATCGTATTGTGAAGGAAATAAATGGCGAAAACTTGTATGCAGAATTTACCGTTCTTGACTAATCTTGTTTTCCGATTTTTTTAGTCTTTTTGCCATTATTCTTATTGACAAGATAAAAATGCGTGCTTGACAGCGTTAAAGAGATGTGTAAAAATGCAATAAATTTGAAAAAGGCAATGAAGAGGAAAGTAATTTTCTCCCAAAACTTACAGAGAGGTTTCGTCAGCTGAAAGAAACCGTGGCGGGAAAGAACGAAAATGGCCTCAGAGCCGCACTCACCAAGTTCATTCAGGTAGTGCTGGGTACGCCCATTATAGCGTCAGGGTATGCTAGTACCTGTTGAGGTTTTTGTCGTGAGGCAGAAATAAATTTGGGTGGTAACACGAAGCTTAGGCTCTCGTCCCATAGATTAATCTATGTGGCGGGAGCTTTTTTAATGTTTAGAGCCATGTGGATTGATGCGCGGCATCAAAGGAAAAGAAAAATTAGGTGGAGACATGTTAAGAGTAGAGAACTTAAGCAAAACATATTATGTAGAACTTGGAGAAATTGCAGCGGTTAAAGATGTAAACTTCCAAGTCGCTGCCGGAGAGGTTTATGGACTTATTGGTCTTAGTGGAGCAGGTAAGTCAAGTTTGATTCGCTGTCTAAATCTCTTGGAAGTACCAGATTCAGGTGCCATTTATTTCCATGACGAGGACTTAACCAAAGTCGATGCGGCTACACTACGCACACGACGTAAAGAAATAGGCATGATTTTCCAACACTTTAATCTTTTTGTTCAAAAAAATGTGTTTGAAAACATTGCTTATCCATTACGGCTTGAAAAATGGTCAAAAAAAGATATTACGAGACGTGTCAATGAACTCTTGGATTACGTTGAGTTAAGTGAAAAAGCCCAATCTTATCCTGCTGAATTGTCGGGTGGTCAAAAGCAACGTGTAGCAATTGCCAGAGCATTGGCCTTGAATCCAAAACTCATCTTAAGCGATGAAGGCACTTCTTCCCTGGATCCTGAGACAACACAATCTATTTTGGCGCTTATTAAAAAATCAGTCCAAGAGTTTGGCATATCGGCCGTTCTCATTACACATCAAATGGAAGTAGCCAAAGCGATTTGTGATCGTATTGCGGTCATGGAAGACGGAAGAATTATTGAAGAGAACACTGTCGAAGAACTTTTTCTTCATCCAAAACATGAACGCACCAGACGCTTCATCCAAACTTTGTCGGATGAATTACCAAAAGAAGAACTAGGTGTTCCGGACCACGTACACAGTGGTCCTCTATACAGACTTGCATTCCAGAATGAAAGTGTCGTGACACCAATAATTTCGCAAGTCAGCCGTAAATTCAACATTGATGTGAATTTACTTGCAGGCAGTATTAACAGCATTAAAGCGTCTGAGATCGGCTACTTAACAGTGGAGTTCTTAGGCGATCCATTAGCTATTCAAGAAGCCATTGCCTGGCTTCCTGAGCAAAATGTATTTGTGGAGGTGATATGATGGGCGAACTCATGCGAGCAACATGGGAAACCTTATACATGGTAGGCGTATCAAGCTTAATCGCTTTGGCTTTAGGCTTACCATTGGGGGTCCTTTTAGTGATTAGTCAGAAAGCGGGGATTAAAGAAAATACAATACTTTACCGCATACTCGACATACTGATTAATCTTCTGCGTTCCTTACCCTTTATTATTCTGATGATTATGGTCTTCCCAGTTTCGAAATTTATAGTCGGACGAAAAACAGGCACTACTGCAATCATCGTACCTCTGGCGATTGCTGCGGCACCTTTTGTGGCACGCTTGATGGAACAGAGCATCAATGAGGTAGACAAAGGGGAAGTGGAGGCAGCGATAGCGATGGGGTCAAATAATTGGCAAATCGTGAGTCGGGTGCTTTTGCCAGAAGCCTTACCATCCATGGTCAATAGTATGACCGTAACTATTATCAACATCGTCGGTTATTCTGCCATGGCAGGTGCGATAGGAGGAGGAGGTTTAGGCGATTTAGCAATTCGCTATGGTTATTACAACAGCAACTACACTACACTTCTGCAGGCAGTTGCAGTCATCATCATTATTGTTTCCGTGATTCAGATTGCAGGAAATGCAATCAGTAGAGCGTTAGACAAAAGATAAATATTTTTATTAATAGAAAGAGGAAGAAACATGAAAAAAATAAAATTGTTGAAGAATATTGTTTTGCCAGTAGTGGCAGCAGCTTTAGTTTTTGGTACGGTAGCTTGCGGAGCAGCATCACCAAAAAGCGAAGAAAATGACACCATCCGCATCGGTCTCTCACCTTCACCCCATGCCGACATTGTTAAGCAAATCGTTCCAAATTTGGAAAAAGAAGGTGTAAAAGTAGAAATCATAGAGTACACAGACTACGTCATTCCCAATAATGCTTTGGCAGAAGGAGAGATAGACGCAAACTATTTTCAACACATCCCGTATTTCGAGGAATTCATCACCACCAATAAATTGGATCTCGAAAACCTAGGTGGCGTGCACATCGAACCAATGGGGGTTTTCTCTAAGAAAATTGCATCTTTGGATGAACTCAAAGATGGTGACGAGGTGATGATTCCTAATGACCCGACTAATGCTGGACGTGCTTTGCTGCTACTTCAGTCACAAGGCGTTATCAAACTAAAAGACGGTGGTAGTGTTACTTCTACGGAAAAAGACATCACAGAGAATCCCAAAAATCTTAAGTTTACGGCACTAGAAGCTGCTGCAATCCCAAAATCATATGAAGATGCAACCATTGCAGTAATTAACGGAAACTATGCCATTGATAATGGGATAAACCCCGTAAAAGATTCCATCGCCATCGAAGGCAAAGATTCACCTTACGTAAATATAGTTGCAGTACGCAAAGGGGACGCTGCAAAAGACAAGTTCCAAAAACTTATCAAAGCACTGCAGAGCGATACGATTAAAGAATTCATCGAAAAAACGTATGACGGTTCTGTTGTACCTGCATTCTAATTTAAGTTAGTAATCTTAAATAAAAACTCCGGCTATGTTTGGGCATAGACCGGAGTTTTTCGTCTTCTTTCTTGTCTTTTAGAGATTGTGTTTAGAGTTTTTCTTTGGCCACATAGGTAGTGTGCAAGAGGTCATGTGCGACTTCTCCATATGGCTCACCTAAGAACTCATCGTAGATTTTCTTAATCATCGGATTGTCATGGGATTTACGTAGTGGCAAATTGCGGTCTTCTTGGTAAATCGCTTCTTGGCGTTTACGCAAGATATCCATTCTGCCATGGTGATAAGGTTGACCGCCGCCACCAATACAGCCACCTGGGCAGGCCATAATCTCAATAGCTTGTAAATCGTATTTACCTGAGCGCACACCTTCTAAAAGTTCACGTGCATTGCCAAGGCCATGAGCGATACCGATGTTGAGATTCAAGTCGCCGATTTTTACCTCTGCAATACGAATACCATCCATACCGCGAAGTTGTTCAAACTCGACTTGTTCCAGAGTTTCACCAGTTATCCATTCATAGGCTGTACGAACGGCTGCTTCTATAACGCCACCAGTGGTACCAAAGATAACACCTGCACCTGTGGATTCACCCATTAGTTGGTCGAAGTCACTGTCTTCAAGGTCATTGAATTCGATGCCCGTTTCAAAGAGCATTTTACCAAGTTCACGAGTAGAAATAACAAGGTCAACGTTCTGATTTTCGTCTTTGGACAACTCGGAACGCGCAGCCTCTGCTTTTTTGGCAATACAGGGCATAATCGAAACTACACAAATATCTTCAGCATGAAGCCCCATTTTGGAAGCGTAGTAACTCTTAGCCATTGCGCCGAACATAATCTGAGGAGATTTACAGGTGGAGGGGATGTCCAGCATATCTGGGAATTGACGCTCGATGAAGTTTACCCAAGCCGGACAGCAAGAGGTCAGCATGGGTAAGGTACCGTTGTTTTTAATGCGGTGCACAAGTTCGGATGCCTCTTCAATGATGGTTAAGTCAGCAGCCCAATCCGTATCGAAAACAGCATCGAAACCTAAGCGACGTAGAGCAGAGACCAATTTGCCGGTGGAAATCGTACCTGGATCCATGCCAAAGATTTCGCCTATTGCGACACGAACGGCTGGCGCAACTTGAACAATAACGTGCTTGTTGGGGTCGTTAAGGCGTCTCCACACACGTTGTGTTTCATTGTTTTCTGTCAGGGCAGCTGTAGGACAAACTGCGACACATTGTCCGCAGAAAGTACATGAAGTATCAGCCATGTCTAGATGGAAAGCAGGGCCCACGACAGCGCTAAATCCGCGGTCTAAAGCAGAAAGCACACCGACGGTTTGAACATCGTTACACATCGTTTCACAACGGCGGCACATAATGCACTTGTTGGGGTGTTTTACTAGTGAACGTGAAGTATTATCGATAGGATAATCCATTTGTTCGCCTTCGTACTCAATGTGGTTGATGTTAAGATGCTTCGCTAAATATTGAAGCTCACAGTCCAAGTTTTTGGGGCAAACTAAGCATTCTTTGGGATGGTTTGAAAGCAATAGTTCCAAAGAAGTACGACGACCGTTTAATGCACGCTTGGAGTCTGTTTGCACCACCATACCTGGTGTGCACTTTTCGCTACAAGCCGTGACAAGTGCTGGTCTGCCTTCAACTTCAACCATACAAACACGGCATGAAGATACTTCATTGCAGATGCTAAAGCCTTCTAGATTCAAATAGCAAAGTGTGGGAATGTAAATGCCCAATTCTCTAGCTGCATCATGTACAGAAGTACCTGGTGCAACGGAAGTCTCAATGCCATTAATAGTTAAGGTTATTTTATCCATGTCCGATTCTCCTTAGGGTTTGACAATCGCGTTAACAGGGCAAGCAGTAAAGCAAGCTCCGCAAGCGATGCAGTTAGCTTCGTCGATGACGTGCGGTTTTTTAACTGATCCAGTGATGCAGGAAACAGGGCACACTCTAGAACACTTGGTGCAACCAATGCACTTATCTTCGAGGATAAAGTAAGCTTTTCTGACTTCATGTCTGGCGTAACGCAGATATTCTTCAGGGAAGTACTTCATCGTACTTAGTACAGGGTTGGGCGCGGTTTGTCCGAGTGCGCAAAGAGCAGTTTCCTTAATCGTATTGGACAGTGCATCCAAATTAGACAAAGTATGCTCGTCGCCTTCTTGATCAACCAAAGTTTTTAGCATTTCGTAGATACGTTTCGTACCGATACGGCATGGCGTACATTTTCCGCAGGACTCATCCATGGTGAATTCCAAATAGAATTTGGCAATCTCTACCATGTCGTTATCTTCGTCCATAACGATCATTCCACCAGAACCCATCATTGAACCGATTTTCTTTAAGCTTTCGAAATCGATGGGCGTATCGAGGTCAGCATCGGTGATAACACCACCGGAAGGTCCTCCAGTTTGTACGGCTTTAAACTTTTTACCGTCAGGAATACCGCCACCGATTTCAAAGATGATTTCACGTAAAGTAGTTCCCATCGGCACTTCAACGAGGCCAATGTTGTTGACCTTGCCCGCTAGCGCAAAGACTTTTGTACCTTTTGATGTTTCGGTACCAATCTTGCTGTACCAGTCGGCCCCTTTGAGGATGATGGATGGTACGTTGGCGTATGTTTCAACGTTATTAACGTTAGTCGGCTTTTTCATGAAACCTGAAACTGCAGGGAAGGGTGGCTTACGTGTTGGTTCGCCGCGGTTACCTTCCAAGGAATGAATTAAGGCTGTCTCTTCGCCGCACACAAATGCGCCAGCACCAAGATAGACGCGGATGTCAAAGCTAAATCCACTACCCATAATATTCTCGCCTAGCAAGCCGTATTCTCTAGCTTGGGACAAGGCCGTTTCAAGACGGTGCACAGCCAGAGGATACTCAGCACGAATATAAACTATTCCAGTATCTGCGCCAATTGCATAACCCGCAATGGCCATTGATTCAATGATTGTATGTGGATCACCTTCTAGTATAGAACGATCCATGAATGCACCGGGATCGCCCTCGTCTGCATTACAAATGATGTACTTTTGATCGCTCACTGATGCTTTGGCAAAAGACCATTTTTTACCAGTAGGGAATCCTGCACCTCCGCGACCACGTAAACCAGAAGCACTTATTTCTTCAATAACTTCGTCTTGGGTCATGCTTGACAAAACCTTGGCGAGTGCTTGGTAGCCGTCTTCAGCAATGCTTTCCAGAATTTCTTCAGGATCTACCACACCACAATTATGCAAAGCAACACGTTGCTGCTTTTTATAAAAGTCCATGTCTAAATAATGATGTTGCTTTTCGTTTGTGTTTGGATCTGTGAAAAGTAAACGTTCAACGGCTTTTCCACCCAAGAGATGTGAATTAACGATTTCGTCTAAATCTTCCATCTTAACTTGGACATAGAAAACATTCTCGGGCTGAACTTTAACGATAGGTCCTTGAGCACAGAAGCCAAAACATCCCGTTTGTACGACTTTGATATCTTTCAAACCCGCTGCTTCAATCTTTTCGCGTAAGGCTACAATAAGGCCAGCACTGTCAGAAGAATGGCAGCCAGTACCACCACAAACTAATATATCTGTAGGGTTGCCCGCTTTAATTTCTGCGAGCAAATCATCGGAACGCAACTTAATGAGATCTTGCGAATTGTCGCGAAGTGTTTTTAATTCAGCGTATGATGTAATTCTCATTTAGCCACCTCCACTGCAGCATCAGCTTCAAGCGCTTTATAGTCTGCGAGAATTTGTTTTACGTCCTCTTCTTTGACATGGCCGTAAATTTTATCATTTATGGTAACAACGGGCGCGAGTCCACAAGCACCAATACAACGGACGTCTCTTAAAGAGAAAATACCGTCTTCGGTAACTTTTTGTTTTTCTACCAAATTCAATTCTTTACGGAATGCATTAAGAATGACGTCGGACCCTTTAACAAAGCAAGCAGTACCCATACAAACGCTGACGCCGTACTTACCACTTGGCTCTTGGGAAAAGAACGAATAAAAGCTCACGATACCGTTTACTTTAGCGGCAGGTAAATCTACCTTACGTGCAACATACAATTGCAATTCTTTGGGGAGATAGGAGAACAAACTTTGGGCTTTATGCAAAATGTTTATTATTCTGCCTTTAGGATCGGGATCTGCATCTATGAACGCATCGAGTTCTAGCAATTTCTCCGGATCCAAGATCTCCATGTTGAAGTCAACTTTCGACATTTTTTCACCTCTCATCACTTTTTGGCTTGAAAATTGGTTTCCTTAAGTAATAAAACTCAAAAAAACCTATTGCCGTTTACATATTATAGAATGACTCTTCGATTTAAGTCTATCAATATCGATAGTTAGAACGCGCTAATGTTTTATTTGAGTAATTATCCGCAATATATTGGCAAAAAGCATGCATGGTATAATTCCCTTTAGCATTGTTTCAACAAGGCCCAGCATTTAGGAAAAGAGATGGTATAAATAAATGACAAACCAAAACACGAAAGCTTCGATAGTAAAAGCGAAATGGTTCAAGTTGCTAGCAAGTATTAGCGCTATTGCATTACTAACAGCATGTACACCCAATGTAAGTACAACAACTGAATCTAGTGTTAACACCACAACACAAGAAGCAACAACAGAGAAAAAGGTGAGCCCTGTACCTCCAACATCCACTACAGAGACAACTGCGGCAGCTACGGAATTTAAGCTGCCCGAAGGCGTCCTTGACCCAAAAACAACGAATCTACGCGGCGAGCCTCTCCTTACAGACAAGGGCTTTAATCGCGTCATTGCGGTTATGTTAGACAATCATCCCGATGCACGTTACCAAGCAGGCTTAAAAGATGCAGATCTTGTCTTCGAAATGCCCGTAGAAGGGTCATTCACACGCTACATGGCACTTTTTCAGTCAAGCTACCCAGACGTTGTCGGTTCCGTGCGTTCAGCACGCGAGCAATTTTTAGATCGCTTGCTCGAATTTGACGCTGTCTATATGCACTTTGGAGGCTCTGAACCTGCAGATAAACGCATTGCTTCCCAAGGTTATGAAACCGTTGACGGTATGGTCATTGGTTCACAGTACTGGCGTAATAATGATACTGGAAAAGTAGCACCTCATAATGCCTATACTAACCTGGTGAAAGCGCAAGACTACGTCAAGAAGATGGGCTGGCATGAAGACGCACAATTTGAGAACTACTATTTTAATAAAACAGCGAAAAAACCAGGTGGTGAAAAAGCGCATGAGGTAATCATAGATATCAATTCCTCGAATCAAACGTCGTATGTGTTTTTGCCAGAGAAAAATGTCTATGAGCGCTATAAAAACAGAGACAAAGATCTAGATGAAAATACGCAATCTCCCATTGAGGTGAGTAACATCATTGTTCAAAATGCAAAGTATTATGTTTACGCTGCAACCTGGCAAAAAGTCGAACAAATTACCGAAGGTACTGGCTACTACATCAGTATGGGGGAAATGGTTCCCATTACTTGGGAAAAAACGAGCGCCGAAAGCCTCACCAGGTATTTTACCGAAGATGGAAAAGAGTTGATTTTAAACCCTGGACAAACGTGGATTCAGATTGTCAATATTGGTGTAAAGCCCCAAATAAAATAACCTAGACAAGCGGTCCGCTTTTGATATAATAATTCATGTGCTCTTAGAAAAATGTATTGAGCAACTTACGGAGGTTTTTTATGGTTAGTTATGTATGCGATCTTTGTGGCTACGTCTATGATCCTGAAGTCGGCGATCCCGATGCAGGTATTGAACCAGGCACAGCTTTTGAAGATTTACCAGAAGATTGGGTATGCCCACTCTGTGGCGCAGGCAAGGACCAATTCAGCGTAATCTAATTACATTTTCTGAAATTGAGCTTTGTTGTTTTCACAAGATTCTTACAAAAATGCACTTGTATCTGCACGAGTGCATTTTTCTTTGTTAAAATCTAAGTAAAGTACGTGTAGTATTGGAGAAATTGATATGGCTTTACAAGCAATAGGAAATAATGTATACGAAGTCGGTGCTGCACACCCTGAACGTTTGCTTTATGGCGATCTTTTGCCACTGACCGATGGCACTACCTATAATTCTTATATGGTAGTAGGCGAGAACAGTAGTGCACTAATTGATACGGTACCTATGGTCAAAAACAAAGTACTCATTAAGAACATTAAAGATAGTGAACTTCTTGATCCAGATTTCATTGTTATGTTACGTGGTCAAGAGGATTATGCTGAGCCTTTGCCCAAGCTGCTATACAATTTTCCCAATGCGAAGGTTGTGTGTAGTTCCCAGCTAAAAGCAGCAATACTGGAACAAGTTGATCTTAGTGAGTCTGTCTTTGTGATTCTAGAGGATGGAGACAAACTAGATCTTGGTGGTAAAACGCTACACTTCCACATGGATGCGTTTGAAGATGAAGTGCTACTGCATAGCGTGTATCTGGAAGAAGAAAAACTCTTGTTTTCAGGCTTTGTGTTTTCAGCACATTATTCTGACGAAAATGTTTTCGCGAGTTTTGGCAGTGAAGAAGTGATTGCTGCCAAGCGCTATTTTGCAACGCAAATAATGCATATCAGTGAAGATATAAGAAAGTTTGTAGATTATTGGGCCAGCCAAGAATTAAGATTAGTAGCTCCCGCGCATGGACCAGTATGGCAGGATCCAAAGTTCATCATTCAGCTCTATAAAACGTGGATAGAAG
The DNA here is from genome assembly GCA_964574395.1 of uncultured Oscillospiraceae bacterium. GTDB lineage: Bacteria > Bacillota > Clostridia > Saccharofermentanales > Fastidiosipilaceae > JAXGQD01. The sequence continues at coordinate 53,095 of CAZNNL010000005.1, forward strand.
AAATGGTAAATACGGATATTGTTATTGCCTATGTGAGCCTTTATAGCCATACGCGTGAATTAGTAGAAAAACTTCTTTTTGGACTGGTGCGTAAAGGCTTTTCTGTCATCTTGCGCGATATTGCCGAGAAGCCAAGTAGTTTATTGACAGAAAGTACCGAGGTTTTGCTTGACCTAGTGCATGCCTCCACACTGATTATTGCTAGTTCAACCTCCTTGCGTGAGCCGCATCCCGCAGCATCCTATCTTGCCATGCTTGTCAACATGATGAAGCCTAAGACTGCTTTGTATGGTTTTGCAGGAAGTAAAGTAGGTGTCAGTCATACAGCAGAGCGCTTAGGTAGCCTTTTACAACTTCCAAATGCGAAACGCCTAGACGATTTATTTGTTGAGGGTAAAATTGATGCAGCCGAACAAGAAGTAATTGATCAATATGTAAACGATCTTGCAGATCAAATCTCTGCACTCGGCTAGTTAGGTTTAAATCGGTTACTTGCTCGATTAGGTAATGAAAGTAAAACTGCCAGGCTGAACAGCCTGGCAGTTTATTAATGTAGATTCATAGAAGCTTATTAAGCGAGCACGCCGTATTCTTGTACTAATCTTT
>CAZNNL010000006.1:0-49998 GCA_964574395.1 uncultured Oscillospiraceae bacterium
TGGTCGGAGTGACAGGACTTGAACTTGCGGCCTCTTGGTCCCGAACCAAGCGCTCTACCACCTGAGCTACACCCCGTAACCATGATATTCTATCACAGCCCCTATCACTGTCAACAGAATTGTCTACCTTTAGCAGCCCCGAGTGAGTTGCTGTCGATACGGTTTGAAAATTGACAAAATAACAACTTGTGCGACGGGGTTGGGGCAAAAAGGCTAAAAAATTGACAAATATTCAACTTGTACGACGGTTTTTACGGATTTACGGCTTCTAAACCTCAAAAAAGTTCGCACAAGTTGTTTTTTTGACAAAAAAAGTTGGTATTTTTATCAAATCGTCGCACAAGCTGCTTTTTTGCCAAGAACAGAGTACACCAAGAACAGAACCCCCCAAACAAGCACAAACTCAGCGTCGCTTGCGTCTTTTGCTGATGCGAGAATTTTTGTTGTGGTGAGGTGAAGCGTTGATGCCGATGGGGCCGGGGCCTAGTTTGGGTTTTTGCAGCCTAACGAAGATGCCTGGTTTCATGCTTACAACGGCCCGGTCTTGGATGCGCAGGATTTCGCTATGGATGAAGCCGAATACCAACAAAATGGTACAGCACAAATACAGCCACAGCATCAACACGATGATACCGGTCAAGCTGCCATACAGGACCGAATACCTAGTCGAAGAACGTATATACAAAGAGAAAATAAAAGTCACAAGTACCCAGCTTAAACCGCAACCCAAGCCGCAGTAGAAAGCATAACGAAATTCTCTGCGTCTTTTGGATGTAAAGTGGTAGACCAAAGAAAATATCACTGATAGTAGTAAGAACGAAATCGCATAGTTCAAGTAAGTCGCAGCGGTGCCAACGAAAATCTGTGTGCTGAAAATATTATTGATAAAACTAATTACATAGCTACCGAATGCCATGGAAATGAGCATTAACATGATGGCTATGCCAGCTAGCAGAGTAGTAAACAAACTAATGGCTTGCTGGATAAAATACGTAACAGAGGTGCGTTCATTTTCGTACACGAGGTCCATCGTATAAGCCAAAACGGAAAAGCCGCGCGAGGAGGACCACAGTAGTGCCAAAATACCCAATGAGGCCATTGCGACGGTAGCGGAGCTAGTCACGCTTGCCAGTAGGCCGGCAAGAATCTGCCGTACTTGTTCAGGGACGAAGTTGCGGAAATTGGCGAGCATTTCTGGAGTCACCAGACTACCGCCAAAACGGGCGAGAAACCAGGTAATGAAGATGGCGAATGGAAACAAAGCGAAAATGATGTAGTAAGAGAGCGTGGCGGCCATGTTGCTGATGCCGAGGGCGGAGTAGCGTTCGAGGGCATGGCGCAAATGGCGGATTTTTCCGACTTTGGTGCGCTCATCCCAGTATTGGACAACTTTGCTGAGGCCTAGTAGTCGTTTTTGCCAGCTGTCTTTCGTAACAGCTCGCCTGAGTTCCAGCCTCTCCCTAAATTTCGGTTTCTTGGCCATCAGAGCCCACCTTTTCATATAGCAGATAACGGAAACGGTGCCTAGACGCTTCGTCCAGCAGCCATGGCTCAACCTCGGTCAATTGCCAGGCTGGATCCGTGTTCAAATCAGGAAAATAGGTATCTGCTTCTGGAAATGCATAATCAATTTTGGTCACTAATACGCGGTCACATTTTGGCAAAAACTGTCTAAAAACAGAATCTCCCCCAATCACAGACACACGTTCCATTTCTTCAGGATCTATCTGTTCTAGCAAACTATCGATGGTAGCGTACACTTCTAAATCATCCATGTGATACAGCTCAGGATGCGTGGTCAGCATCATGTTGCGGCGCTTGGGTAAGGGCTTACCGCCAGGGAAGGTCGCGAGTGTTTTGCGCCCATAAATTAATGTTCTACCCATAGTCAGCTTTTTAAAGCGTTTCAAGTCCTCGCTGATTGGGAGGAGCAATTGTCCGGCAAAACCAATGGCCCAATTCTTATCCACGGCTACAATCGCGTTCATTTTACACCTCGTTTACACAGCCACAGGAATGCGTTTAATTGCAGGACCATGTTCATAGTTTTCCAGACTAAAACTGTCTGTCGTGAAGTCTTCAAAACGCTTAACCGACTGGTCAATCACAAACTTCGGCGCCGAAAATACCGGCCTACTAATCAATTCTTCAACAATCGGAATGTGCTTGTCATAAATATGCGCATCTGCAATGACGTGTACCAGTTCGCCCGCCACCAGACCACTGACTTGCGCAAACATGTGTAAAAGCACGGCATACTGCGTCACGTTCCACGCATTCGCCAGAAGCATGTCCTGAGAGCGTTGATTGAGAATACCATTTAAAACGCCATCACTGACATTAAAAGTCATGGAGTAGGCGCAAGGATACAAGTTCATCTCATGTAGGTCGGCAAAAGTATAAATATTAGTCATAATCCGACGGCTGTACGGGTTATTTTTCAGGTCAAACAACACCCGTTCAACTTGGTCAAATTCGCCCTCTTTGTACTGGTGCTTCACGCCCAATTGATAGCCGTACGCTTTGCCAATACTGCCCTCTGCATCTGCCCACTCGTCCCAAATCTTAGATTTTAGGTCTTTGATGTTGTTAGATTTCCGTTGCCAGATCCACAGCAGTTCATCAATCGCACCCTTCCAATTTAAGTAACGTTGCGTCACAATCGGAAATTCCTGCTGCAAATCATAACGATTGACAACACCAAATCTTTTTAAAGTATAGGCCGAGCTACCGTCATCCCATTTAGGACGCACGGCTTCGTTTTCATTGGACGAACCTGAAGTCAAAATGCTCTGACAGGTCGAGATAAAGAGCGAATCTGCATGACTCATATGATTTTCTCACGATCTTCAGTCTGTAATTTTTCAATAAGTTCGGCGACAGGAAGGGTACCAAGCTGGCCTTCTTTACGCGAGCGAACGGCGACGGTGCCTTGCTCGATTTCCTGGTCACCCATAACGAGCATGTAGGGGATTTTTTCGTTTTGTGCGTCTTTGATCTTTTTGCCAACCTTCTCATTACGCTGATCGAGGCTCACGCGTAGACCGGCCAGACGCAATTTTTCGGTCAGTTCGGCTGCGGCTTCATTATGTTTGTCAGATATTGGCAAAACCCTCGCCTGCTCAGGAGCCAACCACAAAGGCATCGCCCCCGCATATTTCTCCAACAGAAGCGCAATCGTGCGCTCATAGCAACCAATACTCGTGCGATGAATGATGTAGGGATTTTTCTTGTTGCCTTCGCTATCGATGTATTCCATCTCAAATTTCTTCGCCAATTGGAAGTCGATTTGGACCGTGATGAGGGTGTCCTCTTTGCCAAAAACATTCTTAATTTGAACATCCAGCTTTGGACCATAGAAAGCCGCCTCACCGTCAGCCTCTTCAAAGTCAATATCCATCTTGCTGAGGATGCGATGCATTTCTTCCTGCACGCGCTCCCACTCATCAGGCGAACCGATGTACTTCTCGCGGTCATTGGCATCCCACTTGGAGAAACGATACGTGACATCATTCTCTAGTCCCAGGGCCTTCAGCATAAACTGCGCGAACTCAACTGCCCCTCTGAATTCTGCTTCGAGCTGCTCGGGCGTCACAATCAAGTGGCCTTCGGAAATGGTAAATTGACGCAAACGGATGAGGCCATGCATTTCGCCGGAGCTCTCGTTTCGGAACAAGGTCGACGTTTCGGCATAGCGAATCGGGAGATCGCGGTAGCTGCGGGTTTTGGTCAAATATGCCTGGAATTGGAAAGGACAAGTCATCGGACGAAGCGCTAATACTTCATCTTCTTTCTCCTCGTCGCCAATCACAAACATGCCGTCGCGGTAGTGATACCAATGCCCGGAAATTTTATACAAATCAGATTTGGCCATCAGCGGGGTGCGGGTGTGTTGGTAGCCATGACGTTCTTCTTCATCTTCAACAAAGCGTTGCAGGATTTGGAAGAGTTTATATCCTTTTGGCAAAAGGATAGGCAGCCCCTGCCCTATATAATCAACCGTCGTAAAGTACTCGAGCTCACGACCAATTTTATTGTGGTCACGCTTTTTCGCTTCCTCAAGTTCGTTCAAATGTGCCTTGAGCATCTTTTTGTCCGGAAATGCCACGCCGAAAATGCGTTGTAGCATGGGTTTGCTGGCATCGTTGTGCCAGTACGCACCACCGGTCTGCAGCAGCTTAAAAGCCTGAATTTGCTGGGTGTTTTCGATATGCGGACCAGCACACAAATCAATGAAATCACCTTGTTTGTAAAAACTAATCGTTTCGTCTTCCGGAATAAGATCAATCAGCTCAATCTTGAACGGCTCGTTCATCTCCTGCATCAACCGCTTGGCTTCTTCCCTCTCCATCTCAAAACGTTCGATGGGTAAATGCTCTTTGACAATACGGCCCATCTCTTCTTCAATGGCAGCCAAATCGTCGGCTGTGAAAGACTTGTCGCGCTTAAAATCGTAAAAGAAACCCCTGTCTTTAGCTGGCCCCGTGGCGAGCTGCACGTCAGGGTAAAGGCGTTTGACCGCGTGGGCTAGAAGGTGGGCACTACTGTGCCAAAATGCATGCCTTTGGTCGGCATCGGTGAAATCAATTTTTGCCATATTTATCTCCTCAAAAGAAGGCGCTGTGCTTTTTATGTTTGGCAAAACCCAAGCCGCATCGTCTTCCGAACTTTTTCTATCCACCATATTAAGATTTTTCCAGCTATATTTCAAATTTTCGCCTTATTTCTGCTATATTAAGTAGGCTGGTTTTGCCAAGAATGTTTTTCGAAAGTTAAAGGTTCATAAAATGAAAATAATGAGAAAATCATACTTGCTTAAAAGTTTTGTGCTCTTCTTATTGGTTTTTTCTTTAAGCAGCTGTGGCATGGGACGTTTGATCAGAGAACTGTCAGAACTCGAAGAAAGATCTTCTGAAACCACCACTACCACGACCATTGAAACTTTTCCTACGACCACTTCAACTAGCAGTCAATTGACAAGTCCTAGCCCTTCTCCTAGTCATTCCCCGAGTCCGACTCCCGAACCCACCACAGCAGCTGCGACAAGTAGTCCCGTTGAGGTCTTGTCGGCAGTCTTGGATGATTCTCAAGCCTATTTTTCCGAGCCCCAGTTGACTGAGGCCTTGGATTATTTTGATGAGATTGCGGCGAATTCTGAGTTTAACGGTAGCAAATTAATAACCAAATGGGGTTCTGAGATTCGCATCGCAGTGCATGGTGATTACAATGAAGCGGATATGGAAACGCTTTCGGAAATTTTGTATTGTTTTGCCAGTATTCCTGGCATTCCCTCGGTTAAAATAGTCGAAACAGATGCGAACATCAATATGTATTTTGTGCCGTCCGCAGAGATGTCGCAGTACATAAGTGACTATGTTCAGGGCAATTTGGGTTTCTTTGAAGTCTATTGGGATTGGAGTTTTGAGATATATAAGGCGTCTATTGCGATTTCTACGGATCGTACGGGACCTCTGGATCGTAAGCATCTGATTTGGGAGGAATTGGTGCAATCACTCGGTTTGATGAACGATTCTTACGCCTATGAAGATAGTATTTTTCAGCAGCGCTACAGCATTGTACAGCATCCTAGCGCTTTGGATTTTGCCCTACTACGCATGCTTTATTCTGACGTGATTAAGCCTGGGTTTAGCGGTAGTCAAGCCGTTGCTGCGTTGAGGGAGCATTATAAACAGTAGCTTGGTTGAAATTATAAAAATATTGGCAAAAAAGCAAGCTGTACACCTATTGAGGACCAAACCAAACTAATTATTGGCAAAATAACAGCTTGTACGACGATTCTGGACCTTTTCGGCTTGAAAAGGCATGAAAACTTGCTCACAGGCTGTTTTTTTGTCAAAAAAAGCTAGTGAATTTTGATTTTGGGGGGACAACTTGCTTTTTTGTCAATTTTTTACATCGAAATCTAGCGACCAGCCGTACGGCTAGACATTTAGCTACTTGTCTACCGTGATGTAGTCGCGCATTTGGGCAAACTTTGCCTCCTTGATTCCAGGGATTTTCATGAGGTCTTCAATGGTCTCAAATGGTCCATTGCTTTCGCGGTAATTGATGATTAGTGCGGCAGTCTTCTCCCCTACACCGGGAATTTGCGTGAGGCTGGCAGCGTCGGCAAGATTGATGGAGATTTTTCCTTGGTCTAGCGCTTGGTTTTGCTCGGGATAAGCTGCTGTGTTTGCATTTGGGGCGAGAACAACAGGATAAGCTGCAGGTGCGCTTTGACCTGACTCCCACTCACTTAAACTTGGTATATAGATCATTTGATGCATGCTAATTGGGGCTGCCATGTTGATATAGGGTGCAGCAGCATCTTCTGTAAGTCCTCCAGCAGCTTCAACCGCATCTTGCCAAAGTGCATCTACTGGTAGATAGCAAAGCAAAGGCTGCTTCACGGCCCCGCTAACATAGACTGGAATGAGGGAAATAGTACTTGAACTTGTAAGCGTGGTAGTTTCATTTACTTCTGAATTTTCTATGCTTTGAACTTCAATTTCTTCAGTAATACTGGTTTGTTCAGAACCGTAAGTTATTTGTAATTCCTTACTTTTTTGTTTTTGTGTGTAGTCGAAGAATAATAGGGCCAGAAGTGTGAAGACTCCGAGTCCTAAAAGAAAGAGTAAAATTTTTCGCCAGATGCGTAGTTCGTAAATGCCCATAGGCTTTGATTTTGCCATAAAAATAAACGCCTCGAGATGAGACGTTTTACTTGTTTTCTTGCTTTTTGTTTGTTTTTTCCGCAAAAGTTTAGTGGCTTGTGGTGCCAGTTCCCTTCTGGGGCGACTTAGACCAGAGTTTTTCTAGGCTATAGAAATTGCGATCTTCTTCATGGAATATATGCACAACGACATCGAGATAGTCCAAGAGAATCCAACGTGCACTCTCGTAACCTTCAATATGTGCGGCCTCAAGGTCGTACTTTTTCTTCATTTGCTCATCGATTTGATCCGCTAACGCCCTGACTTGGGGGACGGAACTACCGCTGGCAAGGATGAAATAATCTGCAAGCACGGTTTTTTCCGCTACGGGTATGCTCATGATGTCGATGCCTTTTTTTTCTTCGAGTTGTTTCACAATGAAATCAACCATTTCTTCAATTTGTGTTTGAGCCAAGTATTATTCCTTTCTGCGTTTTGCGCTCCAATACTTTTTAGCATTATAACAGAAGTCTGTACAAGATAGATTCTAAATTAATGCAGGCAAACCATGCCTATTTCTTATTCTTCTTATCTTTTTTCGGTTGAACAAAAACAGCTGATTCCAAAGAAAGATCTGGGTCTGCTTTAACTTCATCTATCAAAGAGTGCAGGGCTGCCTTAGACAAGGGGTGCGGCTTGAGATTTTCGCGCAAAAGATAACGCTCCACATCCTTCAAACAGGCTAAGGTAGCGGCGTTGAGGTGACGGCGACTAAGTTTTCTAATATGCTCCAAATCCTTAAACGTGCGACCTGGCTCAATTTTATCGGCTAAAAACAGAATTTTTTCTAACTGGCTAGGGTGCTCATGTAGCGTGGTGTGGTAGTAAATTGCAGATTTAATATCAGGGTCAGAAAGTCCAAATAGCTTTTCGACGAGCCCTGCGCCTGCTGGTCCATGCAAGATGGCGGGGTTGAGCTTGCCGTATTTTGCCCTTTGGTTTTTGGGAACTAAAAATAGTAAATCTTCGCGACTTAGTTCTTTGGCTGCATCGTGCGTCAGTGCGGCTAAGGCAGCTTTATCCGGGTCAACAGAAAAACGCAGAGCCATCTCCACCGCTGTAAATAGAGTGTTCCAGGAATGAATCAAGCGCTTGCGACTAATCAAACTGAAAAGCTTGCGTTCGATATCCACCAGCATATCTTGCGTTTCTGGTTTTAAAGCTGTGAGCAGCACTTCTTTTAAATAGATTTCATTCGTGCGAACAAATTCGACAGCTTTTGGATCAAGCCACTTATCCCATTGCCCAATGGCCTTGTCTGGAATACTTGCATCTAAAAATTCTATGTACTTTAATTCTCTACCTGGCTCTGAGGCGAGATAATTAAACACCAATTGACAGCGTTCTTCATACAAAGCGCGCTTCTCGATGCGCACAGCCCTACGGATGCGTGTCGAAGAAATCGGCAGCTGTGGTTCGTCTATTAGCAAAATCTGTGCGTCATACTTTTCTTGAAGTTGAGCCGCTTGTTGCTTAACCTCTAGGATATTGTCTTCGGGGCGTTTTGCAATTAATAAGATCGTTTTTTTCAGCAGCTTCTCTGGTTCTTTCCAATCTAAAATACTGAATAAGACATCGGAGCCGTAAATCAGCGCGATGCGCTCATCGCCACCTTGGACATCCGCCAAAGCCTCGACTGTATCTATGGTATAGCTATCCTCATCTCGGAGAATCTCCATGTCAGACAGCATTGTATGGACAAGTGGCTTCAGACTACGCTTGCAAAGCTCGTAGCGGTATATAGCAGGCGATACTACTTGATCTTTTTTATGGTAAGGAGAACCAGCAGGCATAACTACGGTCGCATCCAGTTGCGCCCTACGCATGGCACTCTCCAAGAGTGTTATATGTCCTTTATGTATCGGGTCAAAAGTGCCGCCTAACAAACCTACTTGCATACTAACTTGTCCTTATCTTTTACCCCCGATGTCACGGCGGTAGTGCATTCCATCAAAATGAATACATTCAACTGCAGCGTAGGCCTTATCTTGCGCAGCCGCTACGTCTTGCCCCTGTGCCACTACGGCCAAAACGCGCCCGCCAGCAGTCACAAAGCTATCCTTCTCCTCAGACCATTTTGTGCCTGCATGAAAAACCATTGCGCCCGTCTCCTCAGCAGCCTCAATTCCACGGATCTCCAAACCCTTGGGATAGTCTCCAGGGTAGCCTTCCGAAGCAAGGACAACGCAGCACGAGGCTTGGTTTTGCCACGCAATTTCCACTTCGTCCAATCGTTCGTCAATGATGGCTTCGAAAATCTCAAGCAAGTCTGTTTTTAATAATGGCAAAACCGTCTCCGCCTCCGGATCCCCAAAGCGCGCATTATACTCAATCACTTTCGGACCGTCTGCCGTGAGCATCAAACCAAAATAAATTACACCTTTAAAAGGATAGCCATTCTCGGCCATCTGTTCCAGCGTCGCTTTAAAAATGCGTTCGTCTAGGTCCGCCGCTTCTGAAGCACTAAAGACGGCACCGGGGCTAATAACGCCCATGCCACCTGTATTCAGGCCAAGATCCCCATCGAGAGCGCGTTTGTGATCGCGGGAGTTCGGGAGGAGTTTGTAGGTTTTGCCATCCGTAAACGCCATCACCGTAAGTTCCGGACCGGTCAAAAATTCTTCGACCAAAACTTCTGAACCCGCCGCTCCAAAAGCCTTCTCTTGCATTAAGCTATGCACAGCCTCTAGGGCCTCCTCACGCGTTTGGCAGATAAAAACACCTTTCCCAAGCGCCAAACCATCTGCCTTGATGACGGTCGGAATGGGAGCGGTTTTTAGGTATTCCAGGGCTGCTGCGTAATCACTAAACTGCGCATAGGTTGCGGTAGGAATGCCTCTTTGCTGCATAAGTTCTTTGGCAAAACCTTTACTCGCCTCGATTCTCGCCGCTGCCTTACTCGGACCAAAAGCCCTGACACCCAGCGCTTCCAGTCGGTCTACCAAACCCATGGCCAAAGGATCATCGGGCGCGACAACCACCAAATCAAAAGTTTCCGCTTCGACAAATGCGCAAATACCTTCGATGTCTGTCGCGGCAAGCGGCACAAGTTTGGCATAAGCCGCAATGCCTGCGTTTCCGGGCGCGCAGTAGAGTTCCTTGACGCGGCTGCTTTCTTTTAGTTTACGGCAGATGACAGCTTCCCGGCCGCCACCACCTATGACAAGAATTTTCATGTGTAGCTCCTTAGTGGCGGAAATGTCTTTTGCCAGTAAAAATCATGGCAATGCCTAGTTCGTCACAGGCTGCAATAGATTCTTTGTCGCGCAAAGAACCGCCTGGTTGCACAATACAGGTAATCCCGAAGTCATGTGCCAGTCGCACGCAATCGTCAAAGGGGAAGAACGCATCAGAGGCAAGGACCGCGCCCTTCGCTTTTTCGCCCGCCATTTTGCCAGCAATTTCAACAGCACCCACGCGGTTAACTTGACCAGGTCCAATGCCAATAGTCTGACGATTTTTGACCATAGCAATACCGTTTGACTTCACCATCTTCACGACCTGCATCCCGAAGTAGGCGTCCTGCAACTGCGCGGACGTAGGCTGCGCTTGTGTAACGATCTGTACATCCGCTTCGTCGTAAACATCTACATCGGCCTCTTGTACGAGCAGGCCACCAAAAACTGCCTTGTAAGCTAGTAATCCCGTGGGGTAGTCGTTAGCAAGTTCGGGCAAGGCAAGCAGGCGTAGGTTTTTCTTTTTGGCAAAAACACTAATCGCTTCATCACTAAAGGAAGGAGCAATAATCACTTCGAGGAAAATCTCCGCCATTTTCTCTGCACTTGCGGCTGTGACTTCCCGATTCAGGGCCACGATTCCGCCGAAAACCGAAACAGGGTCCGCCTCATAGGCCAGATCCCAAGCTGTATCAATAGTCTCAGCGGAAGCCACACCACAAGGGTTTGCATGCTTTACACAGACGACGGTGGGGTCTGTGAAGCCTTGGAGTGCTTCCATGGCTGCAGCGGTGTCAGAAATATTGTTGTAAGACAGTTCTTTGCCTTGGATTTGTGTCGCCTCAGAGATAGCGCCAGATTTTGGAAGGCTTTCACGATAGAAGCTGGCCTTTTGATGACCATTTTCACCGTAGCGTAGGCTCTGGACTTTTTCATACGTGAGGCTCAGTTTCTCAGGAAAACGCAAAGCTTCTTTTTGCTCAAGATCCAGCTCATCGAGCGCAGCCAACTGCTCTGCCATGTACTCAGAAACTAGTGCATCATATGCAGCGGTGTGTGCAAATACCTTCTGTGCCAATTTTTTTCTCGTAAGCAGGCTAGTATCGCCGCTTGCTTTGATTTCTGCCAAAACTGTTTCATAATCCGCTGCATCTACAACAACGGTGACGGCTGCGTGGTTTTTAGCACCAGAGCGAATCATGGTTGGTCCACCAATATCAATCTGCTCCACACATTGCGCATACGTTTTATCTGCTTGCATAATTGTTTCTTTAAAGGGATAGAGATTAACAACAATCAGGTCTATCGGTTTAATATCCATCGAAGCGATAAAATCCATGTGCTCATGTAAGTCGCGCCTAGCCAAGATGCCACCATGTACATGCGGGTCCAAAGTCTTCACGCGTCCGTCCAAACATTCAGGAAAACCTGTTACGTCTGAAATATCGATGACATGCAAGCCTTCGCTGCGTAGAAGCTCGGCGGTCCCACCCGTCGAAATGAGCTCTACCCCTAAAGCGCTTAAGGCTTTGGCAAAATCAGCCAACCCACTTTTGTCTGAAACACTTAACAACGCCCTTTTGATCATAATCCTGCCCTCTTCCCAGTTTTTGTTTAATTAACAATATTTGCTTTGCCATTTTCTATGATGATTTTGCCTCTTGTATAGAGGTCAACACATCTTGGCATTAACACCTGTTCTGCTTCTTCCATGACGCGTTTTTGCAGCGTTTCTGCTGTATCATCTGCTAGTACTTCGACTGCCTTTTGGGCAACGATTGGCCCGTGGTCATAGGCTTCGTCTACAATATGGACAGTTGCACCTGTAATCTTACAGCCGTATTCCAAAACTGCTTCGTGTGGTCGAATGCCATAGAATCCTTGCCCACCAAATGCCGGTAGCAAAGATGGATGGATGTTCATGATGCGTCCTTGGTAGTGTTTGACGAAGCGCGGACCAAGTTTGGTGAGAAAGCCTGCCAGCACGATAAGGACATCACTGTCCCCTGCACAGGCTTTATCTATTGCTTCAATCATAGCGAAATCGTAGTCATCTTGTGTTAAAAAGTCTTTACGTCTAATTACTTGACTGGGTATCTCTGCGCGGCTCGCACGTTCAAGTGCGTAAACTTTATCTCTAGAAGCGATCACTAAAACAGGTTCTGCCTCAGGTAAGCGCCCTTCTGCCTTAGCATCAATCAGACTTTGCAGGTTTGTACCGCCACCTGACACGCAAACGACTAATTTCATGCAGTGTAACCCTGTTCTTTAAGGTCAACTTTTTTAAGTTTATTTTCCTGTGCGCTAGGTAAACCCGCTGCATAGTTTCCTGTAAAGCACGATTGGCAATGTCCGATTGTTGTACCAGGCAAAGAATTCATCAAACCTTCAAGCGAAATAAATTCGATGCTATCCGCCCCTATCATCTGAGCCAAGGCTTCTTTTGTCATGTTCGCGGCAGAGAGCTCTGTTTGCATCGGTGTATCCACACCATAAAAGCAGGGATAGCAGACCGGCGGGGAAGCGACGCGCAGGTGTACTTCCGTTGCACCGGCATCGCGCAGCATCGTGACAACATGGCGGGTGGTAGTTCCCCTGACAATGGAATCGTCGACCATGACGAGCTTTTTGCCAGCGACAGAAGAACGCAAAGCAGAAAACTTCAAAGCCACCGCAAACTCACGTTGTAATTGTGTGGGTTGAATAAAAGTACGACCAACGTAACGATTTTTCAAAATCCCTTGTTTGTAAGGTATGCCACTTTCTTCGGCAAAACCTTGCGCCGCCATCAGACCCGAATCGGGAGCACCAATCACAATGTCCGCCTCAACCGGATGTTGACGCGCCAATTCACGCCCGGCTGCAATACGTGATTCATAGACATTACAACCATCAATCACGCTGTCCGGACGCGCGAAATAGACAAACTCAAAGAGGCAGACCGAGCCCGCTTTTCGCGCCTCGATCTTTGATTGCTCGTTGATAAATTCACTTTTCACACCATCTTTTGAGATGCTAACAACTTCACCCGGATCCACATCGCGAACGAATTCGCCACCCAAAGCATCAATCGCGCAGCTCTCTGAAGCGAGAATATACTTATTGTCCACCTTACCAAGGCAGAGCGGCCTAATCCCTAAAGGGTCGCGGACTCCGATGATTTTCTCGTTGTTCATAATCGTCAGCGCGTAAGAACCTTTAAGCTCTGTCATCATCAGGAAAATTGCATCTTCAATGCGGTCGGTCAGGATACTGTTGCGACCCAACATGGCAAGCATGACTTCTGCGTCTGAATTGGATTGGAATATTGCCCCTTGCTCTTCCATAGCGGAGCGCAATTCTTGAGCATTTGTTATCGTTCCGTTGTGCGCAAGAGCAATTTGTCCATTACGTGACTTGATGAGCATGGGCTGAGCGCAACTTAAACCTTCGCCACCTTGGCTAGGGTAACGCACGTGACCGATAGAAGATGAACCTTTCAGTACGTTGAGCGTCATCTCATCAAAAACTTCTACCACTAGTCCTTCTGCTCTATGATTAAAAATTGTTCCGTTATAGTTAACGGCGATACCAGCACTTTGTTGGCCTCGGTGTTGTAACGCAAAAAGCCCGAAATAGGCGGACCGTGCGGCATCCAAGGATTCCCCGCTAATATCGTACACGCCAAAAACACCACATGCTTCTTGAAGCTTTGCCATAATTCTCCTTCGTAAATAGTTTATTTTACTAATTCTTAAACTTTTCGTTGATTTTTTCTTCTAATTTGCGCGCTTTCACGCTGACTTGTTCGCTAAGTTCTACTTTGTAAGCCAGAAGTTTAGCACGTAATTCTTTATTTTCTACCGCTAAAATTTGCGCTGCAAGGATGGCTGCGTTAGCTGAGCCATTGATGGCAACGGTGGCAACAGGAATGCCGGGGGGCATTTGCACTTCAGCCAAGAGGGCGTCTACACCGTTCAGTGCACCTGAACTGAGCGGAACTCCGATAACCGGAAGTACAGTAAAAGCAGCTAATACACCTGGCAAGTGCGCGGCTAAGCCAGCACCGGCGATGATGACACCGTACTCGGCGTCTGCTGCTGTCTTCGCTAATTCGGCCGCACGGTCTGGACTACGATGGGCGGAACAGACGGTGGCGTCAAAATCGATGCCAAACTTTTGGAGATTCTTGAAACATGCCTCCATGGCTTCATAATCCGAATCGCTGCCCATAATGATTAAAACTTTTTTCACGCTTTGCTTCCTCCGTGGGTGGCTTTGTTTTGCCAAAATTATGCCTTCATAGATAAAAATGCGTTGATGAATCCGTCTAAATTTCCGTCCATGACAGCTTCTACGTCACCTTCTTCATAATTGCTGCGGTGATCTTTCACCATCGTGTAAGGGCAGAAAACGTAGGAACGAATCTGACTGCCCCATGCAATATCCATCTGATTGCCCTTCAGGTCATCGATTTTTTCGAGGTGCGCTGCCTGTTGCATCGCAATCAAACGCGATTTGAGCATGGCCATCGCCGTTTCACGGTTTTGGGTTTGTGAACGCTCCGCCTGACAGGAAACCACAACGCCTGTGGGGATATGCGTCAAACGCACCGCCGAGGACGTTTTGTTAACGTGCTGACCACCGGCACCTGAGGCGCGGAAGACGTCCATTCTAATGTCGTCGGGTTTAATATCCACCTTTATCGTGTCGTCTAATTTTGGCAAAACCTCCACCGACGCAAAAGACGTATGACGACGCCCAGAAGAATCAAATGGTGAAATGCGCACCAGGCGATGCACGCCAATTTCCGAGCGCAAATAGCCATAGGCATTCTCGCCACTCAGCATGATGGACACGGACTTGATACCCGCCTCATCCCCATCAAGGATATCGATTAACTTGACTTCGAAATCATTTTGCTCCGCCCAACGCGTGTACATGCGATATAGCATTTCCGACCAATCCTGGGCCTCGGTGCCACCTGCGCCGGCATGAATGGTTAGGATTGCCGTCATGTCGTCGTATTCGCCAGTGAACAGCGTCTCTAAGCGGAGCTTTTCATACTGACTTTCAAGTTCAGCAAACTCTGCTTTAGCTTCTGCAAGTATTTCCAAGTCTTCTGCTTCATCGCCCAGTTCACAGAGCAAGATGAGGTCTTCTAAACCCTGCTCCAGCTTCTCAAATCGATTGATTTTTGTTTGGAAGTGCTTGAGTTGCGTTTGGATGCTTTGTGCTTTTTCTATGTCATCCCAGAAACCTGGCTCTTGTGCTCTGGCTTCAAGTTCGGCTAATTGGTCCCTTGTGCTTTCGATATGCAGGGCATCTTTCAGTAAGGCGAATGGTTCTTGCAGAGCTTGTGCACTCGCTTTTAATTGCTCAAATTCCAGCATTTTGCCCCTCATTTCAAATAAAATAAAACAATAAATCAAACTGTAGCGCTTTTGCTCTACAATTTGTATTACAGACTTAAGAGTTTAGTTGTTTGTAATTTCAAGCTTAATGAATCTTACTGCACTATTATAGGAGTTTTAAGGCTCCTAGGTAAAGGGCGCAAATGCACTATTTTCGTGTAGCTGCCTGCACCCTGCTTGTGCTCTTTGGTTAGTTGTTCTTCAAAACCTCAAGAAATTCACCAAGTCTTAGCAAAGCCTCTTGCAATGTTTCAACCGATGATGCATAGCTGATGCGCACAAAGCCCTCACCGCAGTCACCAAAAGCATCTCCTGGCACAATCGCCACTTTGTGTTCTTTCAGGAAGCGCTCGCAAAATTCTATCGAGCTAATGCCATAATCTCCGACATAAGGAAACATGTAAAAAGCACCAAGCGGTTCAAAAACTTTTACACCAA
Source organism: uncultured Oscillospiraceae bacterium (assembly GCA_964574395.1). GTDB lineage: Bacteria > Bacillota > Clostridia > Saccharofermentanales > Fastidiosipilaceae > JAXGQD01. The sequence goes on from CAZNNL010000006.1 coordinate 15,721, forward strand.
GCTTGATCAAGCCATTGTACAAGAGCCTACGCCGCATGTTATAGGCCTGCTGCATCTCGCGCACCGCATCTCCGCCATGTCTAAGCGCTTCTATCGCTGCGTATTGCGCAGTTGTCGGCGCACTCATGATGCCGTACTGATGAATTTTATTAATCGCCTCAGCAATTTCATGCTGCGCGCAGACATAGCCAATACGCCAACCCGTCATCGCAAAGGCTTTCGAAAAACCACTGACAATAATCGTGCGCTCGCGCAATTCCTCATAGTTTCCCAAAGAATAAAAACCTGCCGGAGCATAGGTCAACTCCGCATAGATTTCGTCACTCAAAATAACGAGTTCAGGGTATTCACGTATGATTGGCAAAAGCAAATCCAAATCACGCTTCTCCATCACCCCACCCGTCGGATTATTTGGATAGGCCATAATCAACATTTTCGTTTTTGGACTGATCACTGATTTTAGTCGTTCAGGTGTGAGTTTAAAGGCATCTTCCGCTCTGAGCGCTAAAGGAACCGGAATCGCGCCCGCTAGCTCCACGCATGCTTTGTAAGCAACAAAGCTTGGCTCTGGCACGATGACCTCATCGCCAGGATTGACGCAAGCTCTTATGGCCGCATCAATAGCTTCCGAACCGCCGACAGTCACGACTATCTCTGTGCGCGGTTCATAGTACATTTTGAAACGCCCTTCGAGATATTCCGAAATAGCTTGGCGTAAGTCCACCATCCCCTGATTAGCTGTGTAATGTGTATGTCCTTGTTCCAGGGAATAAATACCGGCTTCACGAATATTCCAGGGAGTAACAAAATCAGGCTCGCCAATAGATAGCGACAGCACTTGACCCTTTAGTTCATTGGCCATATCAAAAAAACGTCTGATGCCGGAAGGTTTTAAATTAATAACGCGTTCGGAAAGAAAAGGATTGGGGACCTCACTCATAGTACTACAGCCTCTCTTTGATCTTGAGGCGCTGCCATTAATTGGTGACCATTCATTTTATATTTTCTTAGAATGAAATGTGTGCGCGTGGAAAGAACCGAATCCAAAGGAGCAATCTTTTCTGCTACAAATTTCGCGACCGCCATGAGCGAACGATCTTCTATGATCACCATCAGGTCGTAGCCGCCTGACATAAGGTAACAAGAGGTGACTTGGTCGAAGCTGTAGATGCGCTTGGCGATTTGATCAAAGCCCTGGCCACGTTGTGGGGTGATGCTGACTTCGATAAGGGCGGTGACGCGTTCGTCGTCGACTTTTTGCCAATCAATTAATGCACCATAACCCATGATGACTTTCTCGTCTTCTAAAGCCTGGAGTTCATTTTTAATGGAGTCCTCATCCGTGCCCAGCATTACCGCCAGCACCTCTGGCTGAAGGTTCGCCTGGGTTTCCATTATATGAAGCAGATCATTTCTCAATTGGCTCACGTTTTTATCCTCCGATTTGGCTTAATTATTTTGTTTTTATTGGTCATCCGGTTTCTGCGGCTCACTAGGCTTAAAAAGATCCTGTGGGTTGACACCGATTAAATCTTCCAGTTTTTTATTCATCAATTGTACACGAAAGAAATAATAAAAGATGCCAATCAAACGCCCCCGCATTAAGAGAAAGAAACTATTAGCAAAAGCCTGCACAACCAAAATCACATTTGTGTCTTTTGGCAAAAATCCCAATATCAAATTCACCGGAAAATTAAACAGAATAACCTGTACGGCAAAAGTAATCCCAATCGCCAAACGATTACCACGCGACAACTTCCGCGAATCTTCAAGCGACTCCAAAGCCCCATGCTTTTCCATACTCGCAAACACCGGAGCAAACACATAAGTAACCGCAATAATAATTAACGGAATAAAAAACAATAAACTACTAAATAAGATTGGCAAAAACAAAATCAGTCCAATCAATACTAACTTTGGCAAAGATTTCAGCAAGCTCAGCAAGCCTCTAGACGCCGCCTCATTCCTCCGCTCCGCCAAATAAGCATTCGCATATAAGTAACTCATGAAAAAATTGAACATTATGAGTAGCAGTTGCACTCCATAAAAAAGATAGTGCTCTGGTGTGAATAAGCTAAAGCCAGCCAAAACCTCATTCGGATCCTGACTCAACAATCCCGCTTGAACCCTCTCAAGAATGGGTAAAATATTTCCATTCCCTAGCGGAAACACCAGAACCGCAACATTTAACAAAAACGCTGTCAAAAACAGCGCTCTTAGCACGGTCTGATCTTTCAGCTTAAAGAATTTAAATGATTCCAGTGTAAATATAAAACTCATGTCTTCACCTCTGATGTCACCTGTTTTTCATTATAACACTGGAAATAAGTCGGCTTGAAGTGTGGCAAAACTCCTAACTTCGTCAAATTTGATATAAAAATGTCATATTTCAACCTTATTTATGCCTTATTTCGTTATTTATTTCTTGTTTTAGTTTATTTGCTATGCTATGATTGCGCCAACGGATTAAGCTTTGATTGGTTCTCGAGTCCTCTAGATTTGACTAAACCCTTAAACTTCCATCCGAATCTACTAGGAGGAAATGACTAATGCCTGACAAAAATCTCGTTTGTAAGGATTGCAAGGCAGAGTTCGTGTTCACTGAAGGTGAACAGGCTTTTTATCAAGAAAAAGGCTTTGAAAACGAACCTGTACGTTGCCCAGACTGCCGTCGTGCTCGCAAGATGCAACGTCGTCAAAATTCTTATGATGCCCGCTAATCCGCTGACATTGTAAATCGAGAAAACCGCTTCATCTAAGATGTAGCGGTTTTTTTACACTTTTCTTGTTAACAAAATCTAATCTTCCGATTTCCTGAAGATGCGCAGAGCCATCCATTTGCCAGTTGTGGAGAGATTCTTCATTAGTTTAGACAAATCGCCTTCGGTGTAAGCCTGCTCCACGCCAATTTCAAAGGCGCCGTAAGCTCCGAGTTTTGGATAAAAATGTGCACCTAAATCTGACAAGAGATTTTGCTGCTGAGCTGTAGCTTCAACAGTTTGTGGAACCAAAAGGGCCATAACTGGTAAGTCTTCTTGTGGGATTAGCAATTCAGCCGGGTACTCGTCCCAGACTTCGGCCTGTGCAACAGAATAAGGTGTGTTGGCAGCTTCAATAATATCGGCAACAACAGCAGATGCAGTTGGTACTGAACCAGCACCTGGGCCAGAAAACATGGCATCACCAACTGCTGAACCGGTAATCTGTATGGCATTGGTTACACCGTGAACCGCTGCCAACAGGTCGTCTTTGGGGACAAGATGCATTGCGGTCTTCATGCCAATGCGGCCGGCACTATCTTTGCTCGCCACAGCTAATAACTTGATGACATAACCTGCTTGCTCGGCCAAACGAAAGGCTTGCGGCGTGATGCTTGTGATACCGTGTACTAGACCAGCCGTATATGGGATGGCATAGCCAAAATTTACCGAGCACAGTATAGCAATTTTGCGGGCAGTATCTTGACCTTCGATATCTGCGGTGGGGTCAAGTTCTGCATAACCTTTGGCAGAGGCTTCGCCGAGGGCGTCTTCGAACTCAACGCCTTCTGCTTCCATGCGCATGAGGATATAGTTGGTGGTGCCGTTGAGAATACCAGCAATGGAATGCACATCATTCGCTGCCAAACAAAGTTTGAGTGGTCTGATGATGGGGATGCCGCCCCCGACGCTTGCCTCAAAGAGGTAGCGCACACCCTTGTCACGGGCCAGAGCCAGAAGTTCGGGGCCATGGTCGGCGACCAGGGCTTTGTTGGAGGTAACGACATTTTTGCCCGCCTCAAGAGCCGCTTTCGTAAATTTGTAAGCAATCCCACAACCACCAATTGTTTCGACGACGACGGTCACTTCCGGGTCTGAAAAAACAATTTCACTATCCTTAACGATATATTTGGCAAAAGGATCCTCCGCCTCCACTTCCCGTAATTCAACAATATACTTCAATTCAGGGACATGCTGCAGCTTCTTATTGACGCGCGGCAGATCCGCCAAAACTTTCGCCACCCCTGAACCAACAGTTCCATAGCCTAATATTGCGACTTTCATTCTTATTCCTAACCTTCCGATTTTGATTTTATTTTGTCTTAAGTAGAGCGTGCCTAAGTTGAGGAGCCACGCGCGAGTACGTTTTGCTCACGCACCCCTCTGATGCGCCCCAACTGCTGCATGAGCTGAGCAATTTCGATTTCACATGCGCTTGTGTCAGCCACGACGGAGATGTCCGCCAAGCCATTGATGGGATAATTTTGGTTGATGGTCAAGACGTTGACCTTTGCTTGGGCAAGGCAGTCGATGATGCCAGAAAGCACGCCGGGGAAATCTTCTGTCAAAAAGACGAGCGACAAGACCTGTCCTTTGGAACTTTCATAGAATGGCAAAACCGCATCGCGATACTTGTAAAACGCCGTACGAGACAAGCCTGTCTGCTTGACCGCATCATTGATGGATTTTGCTTTTCCGGAGCTCAAGAGTTCGTTTACTTGCATGACTTTTAAGAAAACATCCGGCAAAACTTCAGCTTTTACCAGATAGTATTGATCTTTATCCATTTCATACCGTCCTTCTGGGGCGTACATTTGTGCGCCTGAAGAATATAGCATTCTTACTTTTCTTGGGTCAAGCCTGAAAGCCCGAATATTAGACTTATCGCTACGAAGGATGAAAAGTGCTATAAAAATGGCTAAATTATGCTAATCGTTGGCTGCAAGATACTAATCGTTTCTTAGAACGTCGACCATTTTGCGGAGGGCTTGGCCGCGATGTGAGATACGGTTTTTTTCGGCGGGGTCTAATTCGGCGGAGTTTTTGCCATACTCTGGCAAAAAGAAGGCCGGATCATAGCCAAAACCATGTTCACCTTTAACCGTCTGCGCAATCTCGCCGCGCATGACGCCTTCCACCACAAACTCACTGCCGTCGGGTCTACGACAGCAGATGGCACAAACAAACTGTGCGCTACGGGGAGCTGGAGCAAGCGCATCTATTTCAGCCTGCAATGCTGCGATTTTTACGGAATAAGGCGTATCCTCACCCATGTAGCGTGCGGAATAGATTCCGGGTCGACCGTCCAGACAATCCACGCACAGGCCTGAATCATCAGCCATGATATAGTCATCTGGGAAATGTGCGGCTACCGCGTGCACCTTAATGCAAGCATTGGCGGCAAAGCTATCCCCATTTTCTTCTATTTCATCGTGAAAACCCAAACTTGATAAATCAGTCACCTCGAAGGGAAAATCGGCTAAGATTTCCTTAATTTCCTTCAGTTTATCTTGATTGTGTGTCGCTACTATAAATCGCATCTTTGTCTCCTTTTTGCCATGAAAAATATCGAAAGCCTTATTAATATGTTGTCCGCCAGCCGGCAGGGAATAGATTTTTTACCGTGTTGCCTTGTCTTTTACCCCAACCGAGTGGCTGTTTTTGCCACAGTATGGGAAGCCATAGCTCGCCTTTTGGGGCCGGCCAAGCGCTCGCTTCAGCGTCCGTGACTGACAAGGTTTCCCCACGCAGGTACTGCTGCACACGCTCATCTTCGGCGCTAAGATTGAGGGCATAGCTCAAGTCTTCAGCGCGTAGGGTGATTAAAAACGAATGGCTAGGCTTCACTACAAAACCTTTCGCAGTCTCTTTCATCTCGGCTAAAAAGCAGCCTGTTTTCAAGAATTTCACCGCCGCGATTTTATAATTAAATGTTGTGTTTGGCAAAAGGTGCAAGCGCCCCTTCTCCAAACGCCACTGCCTAAGCGGCAATGCACTTAAAATCTCATAGTATGCGTCACTTAGAAATGTTCTTGACATGGCTAGAAAAGCCACACGCGCTGCGTCTAAGGCTTTCTCGTCCTGCTTGCTCAAACTAGTAGTGGCTGGCTGCATCACCATAGTTTCATCTGAATCAAGCATGTTCACGTTGGGTCTATGCTTTAGTAAACAAACAAAGTGTCCGTCCCCTTTTGCCTGATGTGGCCAGATACGCAAACCGTGATGCGCAAACAAGGCCGGGCTTACACCAGCATCACTTGGTAATAGCGGGCGGATATCTACTGTTTCAAAATCAGGGTAGTTGGCTAGAAATTGCTCAATTTGCGCTTCATTCTCGGAGCGATTAAAAGTGCAGGTAGAGTATACGATATGGCCGCCGGGTTTCAACAAACGTACGGCGGACGCCAAAAGTCCCGCTTGAATTTCTAATAAGTGCGCATTGCTATAGTTGGCCCAGGCAACCGCTGCTCCTGGATCACGACGAAACATTCCTTCTCCTGAACAGGGTGCATCAATTAAGATACGATCGAAGCTAGCAGGCAGCGCTGCAGCAAGTGCGGCAGGTTCTGCTACGGTAACAATTGCGTTACTGACGCCTAGCTGTTCCAGATTGCGTAAAAGTACTTTCGCGCGTTGTGCGTTGATGTCATTGGACCACAGTACACCATGTCCTTGTAAGTCGGCAGCAATGCGCGCAGATTTACCACCCGGCGCAGCGCACAAATCTAAAATCGCTTCGCCTGGCTTGGCGGAGAGTGCTTGTGCAGGTAGCATTGCCGAAGCTTCTTGGATGTAAAACAAACCAGCGCGATAAGGTATCGACTTGCCAGGCTGAAAATCTACAGGTAAATAAAGTCCGTCATTCGTCCAGGGAACAGATTCGACTTCGGCTGTGTTGGTTTTGCCAAAATACGCTGCCGAATCCTTAAGCAAGCGCTCATGTAAAGTAATAAAAGCCCCCCTATCCGCGATTTTCAAAGCATTGAAACGGTAGGCCCTGGCTGGATCTTGTTCAAACGAAGCTAAAAAAGCAGGCCACTCGGAGCGCATATCATACGCCGAAAATAGTGCCTGCATTGATTCAATAAACGCTTCAGGTAATTGCATGGCCAATCTTAATACCCCAAATGGTAGGCCAGTTGATATGCGAGTCTTTTTACGCAAGATTCGCTCCAGGGGTCAAGCAGGCGCGCTTGGACCAGTAAGTTAGGGACGCTATCCGAACTACCTAAGGTGCAGAGTGTTTCATAGGCGGTGACGGTCCCTAAGCGGTCATTGCGGCTGCTGTCCCACATGCCAAGGCCCACTAGCAGCGCTTGGAGTTCGGCGACAGAGGAAAATGGATTAAACCACAGCTGGGGTAAGTACATATAGGCGCCTCTTTGCATACGCAGCCAAGCGCTGTCTTCTGCGAGGTCGGGGTAATAGCGACGAATCACACGCGACCAGCTGCGTTCCATTGCTTCACGGTCAGCTTTGCGCAGGTCTGCAACTTCATTTTCAAACTCAAACAACATGGCTTGGAAACAGAGCCGCTGAATGCTTTGCTCAAGAAATAAGTCGCGGTAATGCTCACCTTCATCTACTTCTTCAAATAATTGTGGCAAAACGTCCGCTGCCAAAAATAACATGCCATTAGACCAAATCTTACGCAGTTCAAACGAGGGCTCTCGCATCAAAACAAAACTTCCATCGTTATACGCACAGAGGTACGCATAGGCTAAACCGAGTACTTCCAACAGTTGTGGAAGGGATTTAGAATCTAGATCAATTTGTCCAATGATGCAGGGTAAATCTGCTTTGGGAAGCAAAACACAGTCTGCCCACGTTTTGGGGCCGCCGGCCTGTAATCTAACGAATGACTTCTCCTGTAGTCGTGTAAGAAAATTAGGTGCGAAGCCTTTTAGCACCAAGTTGAGGAAACTCGCCAGAAAGCCTAGGTCAGTTGGGGCGGCATCGATTTTGGGGAGCGTTTCGGTGTTGGGTAGCCAGTTTTGCCAACAATAAAAATGTGAAGATAAACTGATCTTATCCGAATCCAAGCGATTACGGCGAAGCGCAATGGCAAGTGGGACAAAATAGTTTTTAATCCAAGTAATGGTAGTAGAAATTTCAGTTAAGCGGTCGTCATAGCGCTCTTGCCTAAGGAAGGCTAAGTCACGAAAGTTTGGCAGACCAAGTGTGTCGGCAAGATTCATGCGCAAGCGAAACAGTTGCAGATACAAATCACTTAGCGATTGCCCTGCTATTCTGCGGCGATTTTCTTCCGCGAAACCTTGCAAACCAGGCTGTTCATCTAGGTTTATTTCTTCATCTATACGTGTAGACAAGGCCAAATTGCGCTGACTCATTTGCAAAATAGCAAGCAGCCCTGGCATTTCTGGACCTTGTGCGACCAATAATTTTTCGGTCTGTAAGAGTTCTGTCAGCTCCGCTTTGAAAAGAATTTGGCGATTCTGCATGCGTAAAAACAAATTTTTCCCTAAGAAATCGCTAAGCTCTGTCAGATTTTCTTTCTCTAAAAGCGGGCGATAAACTGTATTGAGCAAGCTATCAACTTCAGGTTCTTCAAGCACAAATTTTTGAAAAATGGCCTGCCGTTCGGTGGAAGTGGGCTGTTCTAAAAGCCTTAGCAAGGCAGCCAACTTGGAACTATGGTAACTCAACAGCTTGGCATCAAACTTGCGCATGGTCCTAGCTAAAGCAGCGGCATCGTCTTGTTCATTGAAGCGACGATAAGCGGATTTGGCAGCACTACTTAGTTGCGTAATACTGAAATCGTCTGGTATTTGGCTCCCCAGCGCTTCAAGGCTATCCCAAACCGGCCAATTAAAGGGCTGTTTAGGAATTTGAGATGTACCTCGCTCATTAGCTGTAGCCATTACATACGCTCCACAGTCCTAATGCCTAAAAGCGCAAGCCCTTCTGCTAAAGCTTGGCAAAGCGCGGCACACAAAGCGAGTCTCGCCATTTTCAACGCTTCGTCACTACTGTTTAAAATATTGCTGCTTGCGTAAAACTTGTTGAAGCTACGTGCGATTAAGAGCAACTGACGGGCCAGGATAGAGGGTTCATAACTGTCAGCGGCAGCTACCACGGCGCTTTTCATGGCAGCTATGTGGCGGGCCAAGGCAAACTCTTGCTCATCTCCCAAAATGCGTAGATTGGTATCTTGGAACGTTTCTCCATCCAGTCCTGCTTTACGTAAAATCGACTTAGCGCGCGCATAGGTATAGAGCAAATAGGGAGCAGTCTCGCCTTCGAAGTCGAGCATGTCTTCCCAGGTAAAGACAATGTCGCGCTCTCTGCCATTTTTTAAGAAATTAAATTGTACCGCTGCCACGCCAACTTTTTCGGCGATGTCTTCGATTACAGCGTCAGGCATGTCGCTGCCACGGTCTTCTGCATTTTTTGTAATGATTTCTTTCGTTTTGCCAACCGCTTCGTTAAGAAAATCTTCCAGTAAAATCACATCACCGGAACGTGTGGACATTTTCATACCAGGAAATTTAACCGTACCAAAAGCAACGTGAACACAGCCATCGGCGGCTTCGACACCAGCTTTTTTCAATACGGTAAACACTTGCTTGAAGTGCAGGCTTTGTGGAACGCCAACAACGTAGATGTTCTTCTTGAACTGCCAATTTTCATAGCGGTACAAGATTGCCGCCAAATCACGCGAAGCATAGATCGTGGTACCATCTGACTTCAAAATGATGCAGGGTGGCATTTTCTCATCGTCCAGACGCACCACGCGTGCGCCTTCGCTCTCCTCAAGCAGGTTTTGCTCTTCCAGAAGCTCGACGACTGCCGGAATTTTATCGGTGTAAAAACTCTCGCCGTTCAAGTTGTCAAAATGAATGCCTAAACGCGTGTAAACACGGTTAAATTCTTTCAAACTATCGGTTCTAAACTCTGACCACAGCGCCGTTTCTTGTTCGCCGCCTTGTTCGAGCATTTTGAAGCGCTCGCGAGCCTGATCTTCCAGTTCAGGATGCTCTTTCGCCTCCGCATGGAATTTGACATAAATCCGCGTCAACTCCTGAATCGCATTTTCTTTCACGGCAGCTGCGTCACCCCAGAGATCGTAAGCAACGATTAATTTACCAAATTGCGTACCGTAGTCTCCCAAATGATTAAAGCCCAGGCTCTTGTAACCAAGATGCGCGTAAATGCGTTTAAGCGACTCACCCAAAATTGTTGTAAAAGCATGGCCGACATGGAAGGGCTTGGCAATATTTGGTGATGAGTACTCAACAATAACGGTTTCGCCATCGCCAATATCCGATGCCGCAAAACGCCCCTTAGCATCAAGGACAGTGCGCAAAACATCCGCTGTATACGCGTGTGGGTCTAGGAAAAAATTCAGATAAGGTCCAGCAACTTCGATGCGCGCCAAGAAATCTGGCTTCTCTGCCAAGCGCTCGGCAAGGTCCTCTGCTATTTGTGCCGGTGCTTTACGCAATAGTTTGGCCAATTTAAAACATGGAAAAGCATAGTCCCCTAATTCCGCTTGTGGCGGGACTTCCAATAATGAATATAGTTCTTCGGCATTTGCATCAACTGCTGTGGCTAAAAATTCAGCCAACGCCTGACGGTAATCTAACATCGCACGTCTCCTTCGGGAATCACTTTAGGAATACGCCTATTTTAGCACAGCCATCAGGTCTTGAAGTACAGCTTCTCCTCACCTATCTCGAGAAGTATTTGTCCTGGCAAAATCGACACACCCTTATCATTCTTCCAAGGCTCTGCTCCGAGATTTCCGGAAACCGTGGCAACTTGTGCACCCTTTCCTTCAAGACCTAAAAGATCTTTGCCATCAACAAAGAATCGTTTGAAGCTAAAACCGCGTTCCGAACATTTTTGCCATGCTATAAAGCCCGTTTGTAAAACCTGGAACTGGTTACGAATGTCACCCAAGCCCGTTAAATAACGCTGCAGACTGCCCGCAGGCTCTTGCCAAGGGAAGGTTCTACGGTTAAAGGGATCACGGTAACCCTCCATGGCTCGTTCATCACCGTAATAAATGCTTGGCGTGCCGGGATAAAGGAATGCTACCGTATAGGCAAACTTCAACATTTGCTCACCAAACTTACGCTCCTCGGGACTAAGGCGAATGTTTTTTTGGTTCGCACGATTACCTGGATCTGTTTGACCCGCCACCGCCGTAATGAAGCGCACCGTGTCATGGCTTGAAAGCATGTTCATGTTCGCCGCAAAAGCCATCGGCGGATAATTCTCACGAATATTATCAAGTAAATCACGCATGCGCGGGGCGTCAATATACTTTTTGCAAAAAGCCACCATCACATCGCGAAACGGATAATTCATAATAGAATCATGCGTATTACCAAGAATAAAATCGCGGTAACTACCGTAACTCACCTTACAACTCGCATCTTCCCAAACTTCGCCGAGCACCACCGCATTAGGGTTATACTTCTTCACCGTACTACGCAAAGCTCGAATAAAACCGTCGGGTAGCTCATCAGAAACATCTAAACGGAAGCCCATCGCCCCACGCTTAATCCAAAAAGCTATGACGCCTTCCGGACCAAAAATGAACTCTCGGAATGACAAATCATTTTCATTAACCGCTGGCAATTCAGGGAAACCCCACCAAGAATCATAGTAAACATTGCGTTCGTCAACTTTAATGTTGTACCAACCATAATATCTGGAAGGCGCCTTACGTTGCGCCGCACGATACGCACCCATGCCAGGGAAGCGTCCATACTTATTAAAGTAAACCGAATCTGCACCCGTATGGCTAAAAACACCATCAAGCACGATGCCGATACCACGCGCCGCAGCCAGTCTAATCAGTTGATCAAAATCGTCCATGGTTCCCAAAATAGGATCAATCTTCATATAATCCGCCGTGTCGTAACGATGATTAGAACGTGCGGCGAAAATCGGATTCAGATACAGAACCTTTACGCCAAGCATGCTTAGCTGTTCAAGATTTTCCGTAATCCCTTTAAGGCTACCGCCATAGAAATCACAAGCAATATAGCCCGTCTCAGGTTTACCTTTGATGTCCACCTCTTCTGTCCACTCTTCATGGTAGATGCGCTCGGTGGCGGGATGGGCATTAATCATGTCGTGATAAGAAAAATTTTTATGTCTGGCAAAACGATCCGGGAAAATCTGATACATCACTTGTCCCGCATACCAAGGCGGAGTCTCAAAATCGGCTTCATAAACCGTAATCTGGAACGGATAATTAAAGTGCTCCTCATCTGCGCCAAAACGTGGGGCTTGTGGCCCCCATTTTGCCGTTCCGGGCATATTTGAATCTGTATAAACATAGTGACTATGATGATTACCCAAACGCACTTCAAACCAGTAAAAAAGTATGCAAGAATCATCAGGAGTTCGTACACGCGTACGATAACGCTTTAAGTGTGGGTCCATATGCCCCTCAATAGCTGTTCCGTCTTCTTGCTCAGAATAAGCACGCATCATGACTTGACCACTTACAAAAGAAGTCAGTCCATAGGCATAGTGAAGTAAGATAAAGTCAACTTCTTCATCACCATTGTCTATGTCAATTTCTAGCTGCACATATGCATCAGTTGGTAAAGCACCAAATGGGTTTCTATAACGCAATTCGCGTGTATTATGAATAATATTCATTAACTTAAGCTCTCCGCTCCTATAAAGTATAAAGCATTATAGTATTCTTTTATAAAAAAACAGTCTACAGCAATACTAAGATGCCCTAGACTGTTCGTTTTTCGTGTCTTTGTCAAGTTATTTTACAAAACTTGTGCCCGTTGAACTAAAAATACAGTTATTAATATTGAAACTGCCTATAGTCTTATTTTTTCTTTTTCGTTTTTGTTTCGGTCGCTTTACCTGGATCTTTGACTGTGGTTGCTTTTGGTGCATCCTTTTCCACTACTTCGGAAACGATTTCTACGGTCTCTACAGGATCTGCACTAACAAAAATCTCTTCTTCAGCTTCGCTCCCTACAAGAAGTTCATCTTTCGGGCGCTCCATAACTGATGCGTAAACATCAAGATAATGATCAGCAGATCTATTCCAACTAAAGTCTGTGGTCATGCCTGTTTTTACCAAGCCATCCCAGGCCTCTTTGCTATTGTTGAAAACATGCGTCGCATATTTTGTAGTAAATAGGCATTCGTGTGCATTAATGTTGCTGAAGGAGAAGCCATTTCCTGTTCCCGTAAACTGGTTATAAGGGAAGACTGTATCTTTCAAGCCACCTGTCTCACGAACAATTGGAACCGTACCATAGCGCATGGATATCATTTGGGATAGACCACAAGGCTCAAAGAGCGAAGGCATCATAAAGATATCTGAACCGGCATAAATGCGATGTGCAAGCGCATTATCAAATGTGATACAAGCTCTAAAGCGGTCCCCTCTACGAATTGCAATGTCTTTTAACGCATTTTCATAGAATGGATCACCCGTGCCTAAGACAATCATGGCAGTATTGTTATCCAGTAACTCATCCAAAATACGCAGCAATAAATCCAAGCCTTTTTGATCCACAATGCGCGTAATCATGCCGATGAGTGGCCATTCAGCTGGGCAGGACAGACTCATTTCTTCAAGCAGAGCCGTCTTACACTTGCCTTTTCCAGGTTTCCAATCATCTGCATCATAATTGGCCGCAATAAACTTATCTGTGGCAGGATTGTACTCATCCATATCGATACCATTTAAGATTCCGCTCAGTTTGTAGGCATAGTTGCGCAGCACGCCATCTAGCCCCTCACCATAAAAGTCGGTCATAATCTCATTGGCATACGAAGGTGAAACAGTAGTAACGGCATGACTGTATACTATCCCGGCTTTCATGAAGTTTGGTACGCCATCTTTAAGCACACCATATTCAGTCATGAAACTAGCTGGTAAATCCATCAAGTCTGCGATTCTTTCAACACCATGAATGCCCTGATACTTCAAATTATGAATAGTGTAAACACATTTGACATGGGTATGGAAACCCGATGGATGATAGTGTGCTTCAAGCAAGACCGGAATCATGCCCGACTGCCAGTCATGACAGTGGACAATGTCTGGCTCGAAGCCCATTGGCTCTCCCATGGCTTCCAGGGCAGCTCTTTGGAAGAAGCAGAAACGCTCGATGTCAAAACTGTAATCTAAATAAATCGAATCGTAATTAAAGTAATACTCATTATCTATGAAGTAGTAAGTAACACCTTTGTCTTCTAGCTTTAGCAGACCACTGTACATTGATCTCCAGCCCATTTTTAGCATGGCCCAACGCACAAATTCTAGACGATCAGAGTAACGATCTTTGATGCGTTTATAAAGTGGCATGATGACTCTGGCGTCCACACCCATTGAGACCAGCTGATTTGGTAGCACGCCGACCACATCTGCCAGACCGCCCACTTTCGCAAATGGCGCGACTTCAGATGAGACCATTAGTACTTTCAGTTGACTCATACGACAGCCCCCTTCCCGATGACAACGGGATAGCCTTTCTGGCCTATCAACTTGATACCCGGACGGATTAGACAATCCTTGTCAATGATGACATTTTCCAATTCACAGGCTTCAGAAATGTATGTGTCTTGTAAGACAATGCAGTTTTTCAATTTCGCTTGCCCGCTAACCGTAACGCCACGGAAGAGCATCGAATCCGTAACAGATCCTTGAATCATGCAACCGTCAGAAATAATGCAGTTGTTTACGATACAGCCTGAACTATAGTAAGTTGGCGCTTCATCTTTGACTTTCGTGTATACAGGATTACCTGACCAAAATAGTGCTTCGTTGTTCTTCTTTTCAATCATGGCCATTGTTGCATTGAAATACTCCTGGATGGAATTGATACGCAATACCAAGCCTTTGTATTCCATACCATAAACATTTAAGCGCTCACAAAGTTTCACAAAATCACTGAGGTTGAACATTTTTTCGCTTCGGGAAACTGCTTCGCCCAAAACGCTGACAAAAAGTTCACGCTCAATAATCATTACATTGATTAGGCGTCTGTTAGAAACAGGGCTCATGGGATTCTCATAGACGGTTTTTATTTTTCCGCTACGTGTCATATCCAGAATAAAAGCATTATCCGATTCATGGTCGCCGTCACGATTAAACATAACCGTAATATCAGCCTTCTTCTCGATGTGATAGTTAAGCAATTCGTCAAACGTTGTAGTCATGACGATGTCGCTTCCCGCAACTACCACATATTTATGTGTAAGTTCACGATAGAAAGAAACGATACCTGCTAAATCATCATTTACGCCTAAGAAAGACTCAGAAATAACGCCTGGTGTAAGGAAATATAAACCTTGGTGTTTTCTGTCTAAGTCCCATGCACTACCGGAGCCAATATGATCCATTAAAGATTTGTATTTGTTATAGGTTGACATACCGACCGTGCGAATGCCGGAGTTGACCATGTTAGATAGCATAAAGTCAATGATCCGATAACGACCACCGAAAGGCATGGCTGACAGAGCTCTAGGGCGAGAAAGTTCACCTAACTGTATTCTACGGTCATCCGCAAGGATAAGACCAGCTACGTTTTTAATCATTATTATTTCCTCCCTACATTGCGAACTGCTGGTTACAACGCTCGATGACATCATCGAAGCCTTTTTCTTCATCATATGTAACCATGCAATTACCGGGTACTACAGCGCCTTCTCTAATCTGCAAGCCTCCATCAATCAAACTGATGTTGTTGGAGCAAATCTTGTTGTTGTAATACGGTGTTCCTTTACCGTCTGCACCACCAATTTTGGCATTTTCTCCAATAATGGTATCCATGCCAATAATGCTCTTTTCTACTACCGCGCCACTCTTCACGTGAACACCAGGCATGAGCACGGAGTCTTTTACTATGGCGCCGGCTTCGATTCTGACGCTATGCGAGAGCACCGAATGTTCGACTGAACCATAAATAACACAGCCGTCTGTCATAACGGAGTTTTTAATCGAGGAGTCTTTCGCAACAAAGTGTGCTGGTTTGACTGGGTTGCGGCTGTAAATACGCCAAGAGGCGTCGCGGAAGTTAATCTCATCTGGACTGTCTAAGATATCCATGTTGGACTCCCATAAGGAAGAAATAGTACCAACATCTTTCCAGTAGCCGGAGAAGGTATAGCTCATAAGTTTTTGACCACTGTTTAGAAGTTTGGGAATGATGTTTTTGCCAAAATCATGAGAGGATTTCTCGTCACCTTCATCTTCGATGAGCGCAGGTCTCAAGACGTCATAGCTAAAAATGTAAATACCCATAGAGGCAAGATTGGATTTAGGATTCGCGGGCTTTTCTTCAAATTCTACGATCTGCCCTTCTTCATCCGTATTCATGATGCCGAAGCGGGAAGCTTCTTCCCAAGGCACTTCGTACACGGCGATGGTCGCAGCGGCACCCGTTTCAATGTGGGCCGCCAACATCTTGTTGTAATCCATCTTATAAATGTGATCTCCAGAAAGTATAAGTACGTAGCTAGGATCAAAATTGTCGATAAACTGGATGTTTTGATATATCGCATTGGCTGTATTTTTATACCAATCGCTACCAGAAGCATGTTGGTATGGGGGAAGAATAAAGGCACCACCATTGCTTCGATCTAAGTCCCAAGGATGGCCGTTGCCTACATATGTGTTCAAGGCTAAGGGCTGATATTGGGTTAGAACACCTACAGTATCTATTCCTGAGTTGGTACAGTTGCTTAGAGGAAAGTCAATGATGCGGTAACGACTACCAAAAGGAACTGCAGGTTTGGCTACTTTGTAGGTTAGAGCACCTAATCTCGAGCCTTGCCCGCCTGCTAAAATCATGGCTATCATGTCTTTTTTCAAGGGAATCCCTCCTATCCATTGCGCTTGATATTTATCGCCGAGGCGTTTTATTGATTGCCTACATCTTACCATTTATATACATAGATTTGACAATGCCTCTGCCGTTTCATTTTAAAACTTTGTAAATTATGTCAGTTAGTGTGTATAAAAATCGTCATTTACACTATGGTTTGTATTTAAAAATCATACAAGAAAGAGGTGTGAGTCGAAACGCCAGACTGTCTGGTAAATCCCCGTCTGGCTCACCCCTCGTCTCGAGTTCAGACACCTCATGTGCATCCCCCAAAACAGGGTAGTCACTGCCCCCAAACGCTGCCTTGTCACTGTTTAAGACAATTTCATAACGGCCACTAAAGGGAACACCAATGCTAAAATCTTCTATGGGACTTGGGAGCATATTCAGTACAATGAGGAGGGGCGCCTCACCTGGTGCAGAACGAAGATACGAGAATACAGTGCGTTCCGCATCGTCGGCATCGACCCAAGCAAAACCACTCCAGTCCTCATCATTCGCCCAAAGCGCTGGATTATCTTTGTATAACTTATTTAGAAAGGTAACATAGCTCTGAAGTTTTCTGTGCATCTCATAATCGAGTAGATACCAGTCGAGACTTTCGTAATAATGCCACTCGGTAAATTGTGCGAACTCACTGCCCATGAACAGGAGTTTGGCTCCTGGATGCGTCATCATATAAGCGAGCAGACTGCGATAACTTGCGAATTTTCTCCAATAATCCCCCGGCATTTTGTCGATGAGTGACCTTTTGCCGTGCACCACCTCATCATGTGAAAAAGGTAGAAGGTGACGTTCTTTAAATGCGTAGGTCAAGGAGAAGGTCATATGTTGATGCTGGTATGGTCTATGGACGTAGTCAGACTTGAAATAGCTCAGCGTATCGTGCATCCAACCCATGTTCCACTTGTAGTCAAAGCCTAATCCCCCTTCCTCTACAGAGCGGGTTACTCCGTCGTAGTCCGAGGATTCTTCGGCAAAAGTTAGGCACTGAGGGTGGGCTGCATGTAGTTTCGCATTCACCATAGAAATAAAGGCTGCTGCTTCTGTATTCGTCTGATCACTTTCAATCAAGCTGTTATACGCTGCATTGTTGTAGCCTGCACGGTCGTAGTCACGGTACAAAATGCTGGATACTGCATCAAAGCGAAGTCCATCAATATGGAATTCTTCTACCCAAAAGAACGCATTGGAAAGTAAAAAAGAACAAACTTCAGGACGGTTGTAGTCAAAGACCAAGGTCCCCCAGATTTTTCGTTCACTCATGCTCTCGTCTGCATACTCATATAATGCAGAGCCATTAAAGCGCGCAAGCCCATGTTCGTCCTTAGGGAAATGTGCTGGCACCCAATCTAAGATTACACCGATGCCTGCTTGGTGCAGACGGTTAACCAAATTCTTAAACTGTCTTGGCTCGCCAAAACGTGAGGTAACCGCAAAATAACCCGTTACCTGATAGCCCCAAGACGCATCTAAAGGATGTTCCTGAATAGGCATAAATTCAACATGCGTATAATGCATTTCTAAGAGGTAGGGAATTAGCTCGTCACCAATTTCATCATAATTCAGAAAATCGCCATGCTCATGCTTGCGCCACGAACCTAGATGTACTTCGTAGATATTGATGGCTTGCGCTTCGTTTCTTGTGGGGCGTTTTTCAAGGAAATTATGGTCGTTCCAAGGATAGTGCTCGTTTGTATATAGGACGGATGCATTGTTAGGTCTGAGTTCCGCTTGGAAACTAAAAGGGTCGGCGCGGTAAACAAGATTGCCTGATTTTTCTTGGACGGCGAATTTATAGCACTGTCCGGCTTGTGCATCGGGGATGTTGCACTCATAAATAGCAGGGCTGACTTCAGTCATGGGGTGGCTGTGGTTTTGCCAGCCATTAAAATCGCCAACGACGAAGACAGCGGTTACATCTGGTACCCACAAGCGAAAGCGATAACCTGTGTCGAGGGCATGCGCGCCAAAGTAGCGATATGCATGCGTTTCTTGGCCGAGGTGGAACAATTCAACGGATTTCATTGTAAACGTCTCCCCACGCTTCAAGGCGTATTCGGGCATTAGGTTACTTAAATTTTATCATGCTGAATGGAAGTATCAAACTAATATTTATTTTCACTACACAATTCGCGTTTTGCATCTGTTATTATTAGCAATAGTTTATTGGATTTTGCGCTTGGAAGGATAGAATTATGCCCCAGGAAATTTATATCATTTTACTTGTCACTGGCGTGTTATTACTTTACCTGCTCTATCGATTGAAGCTCGTAAGTAATGATTTGATGCGCATCAAAAAAGGCATGAGCAAGTCAAGCGTTCTTGAAAATCTTGAGACAAAAAAACCCGCTTCCTTGGCCTCATCTGGCATTAAGCAAGATGTGACGGATGATAGCGAGTTGGTTGCCGTGTTAACAGCTGCGATTATGGCTTATGAAGCAGAAAATTCAAGTGGCGCTGAAAAGTCATTACCAGCACATGGCTTCATTATTCGTCGCGTTGTCAGAATCTAAGTACCAAACAAATCAAGGCTCTAGGTTATTTCCTGTATTTGAGCACAAACCATTCTTCCATTTGTTTTTCTTCTAATAATTCGAAGGTCTTTTTGGCAAAAACATCTTTCACCTTTTCCACCTTGTGATCGATTATTCCTCCGATGATTAGGATCCCGCTGTCTTCAAGTTTGTCGTAATACAAGTTGACTAGGTCAATGTGTACGTCTGCCAGAATGTTGGCAATGATGAAGGAATACGTCTTTTCTTTGGTAGTAGAAAGCTCTGCAGAATAGGAACGAATGAGGTCTTGACAGTCATTTTGTAGGATATTATCGCTCGCAACTTCAATGGCATTAGGGTCGATATCGATAGCGTCTACAAACGTCGCACCAAGTTTAGCAGCGGCAATGGCGAGAACGCCAGAACCGCAGCCAAGATCTAGTATGCTGTGTTGCGATAAAGGCAGCTGATTGGTGTCATTGCCCTCCGTAGCCGTTTCATCCAAGACTTGCAAGCAGAGAATGGTTGATGCGTGTTCCCCAGTACCAAACGCGGAACCTGGGTCTAATGCAATGACAATTTCGTCATTTTCTGCTTCATATGCTTCCCAAGTGGGGCGAATAACGATGCGCGAGGAGACTTTGATGGGATGATAATGTACTTTCCAAGTTTCAGCCCAGTCTGATTCGTGTACTTTTTGGCAGGCAACGATGCCTTTGCCAATATCTAAAAAAGAGCTAATTACTTCTAGTTCAGCGGCTATCTGTGACTGCAATGCAGTTTCGGACTCCGCAGAAAAATAGCCACGAAGACGGACGTAGTCAGGTAGGGCTTTCAAAAATTGCGGGTCAGTAAAGATTAAGGTGTCTGGCGCATTGACTAGCCTGCTTATTTCGTCTGGGTCCTCAGTTGCCACCCCTTCTGCACCATTGCGCATAAGCATGTCAGCCACTGCTTCGGAAGCTTCTTCACTCGTATGAATCTCTAATTCCCACCAACTTGCCATCAGTTAAAGAGGTCCTTTATCTTTTTGAAGAAACTGCCGCGTTTTTGGTAATTACGCTCGTCTAAGCTGCCCTCAAATTCTCTGAGTCGTCTGGCTTGGTCTTCGTTTAAGTGGCGTGGCACTTCTAAGATGACCGTCACGAAATGGTCGCCTCTTTGACCGGGTCGATTGATTATAGGAATACCTTTGCCTTTGATAGAAAGGACATCGCCTGGCTGTGTACCTTCTTTTAGTTTGTAACTGACGTTGCCATCGAGTGTGGGCACTTCTATTTCTGCGCCCATGGCTAGCTGGCCAAAGGTCAGAGGCACATCGCAATAGGTGTTAAAGCCCTTGCGCTGAAAGAGACTGTGTGGCTTGATGCTTATTTCAACATATAAATCGCCGCTCGGTCCGCCATTGTGGCCAACTTCGCCTTCACCACGAAGCGTTAACATCTCGCCGTTGTTAATACCTGCAGGAATTTTGACTTGAAGTTTTTTGGATTTACTTTTTCTTCCACTTCCACGGCAGACGGTACAGGGGGTGTCAATCTTTTTGCCATCACCACCGCAAGTACGACAGGTCGCTTGTGTCATGACATTACCAAACATGGTTTGTTGTCTTTGTTGAACAACGCCTGAGCCATTACAAGTTGGGCAGGTTTCAACTTTTGAACCAGGTTCTGCACCGGTTCCATGACAATGGTCACAGTGGTCCTCGCGATTGAAGCTAATGTCTCTTGTCGTACCAAAAGCTGCTTCGGTAAACTCTAAATTCATGCGATAACGAAGATCTGCTCCGCGTCTAGCTGCATTGCGTCTAGCCGCTCCACCACCGCCACCGCCAAAGCCGAAACCGCCACCAAAGAAGGAGCCAAGGATATCGCTCAGGTCTATGTCGAAGCCACCTGGGCCGCCGAAGCCTTGGCCGTCTACGCCAGCGTGACCGAATTGGTCGTATTGCTGTCTTTTACCTTGATCGGATAGAACGGAGTACGCCTCGGACGCTTCTTTAAATTTTTCTTCAGCTTCTTTATTATCTGGGTTGACGTCGGGATGATATTTTTTGGCGAGCTTACGGTAAGCCTTTTTTAATTCTTCATCAGTCGCACTTTTGCCTACTCCAAGCACCTCGTAATAGTCTCTTTTATCTGCCACCGCTAAGACCTCTTTTCATTCTTTTTCTAGTATTGTGTTTTTTGTATGCTACAGCTTAACACGAACAGACGGGACCTGCCTCTAAAAGGCAAAGTCCCCGTCCTTCGTTAACGCATTTATCGTCTATTAGTTATCGCCGCCTGCGTCTTTAAATTCTGCATCATATGTGCCTCCACCTGGAGCAGCGCCACCGTCAAAAGGTTGTTCTGCACCGGCGTTAGGGTCTTCTTGTGGGGCTTGTTGTTGGTACAATTTTTCTGACAATTTGTAGATTGTCTGTTGTAAAGCTTCTGTATCGTTTTTCATGTCGTCCAAATTATTGGAAGCAATGCTTGCTTTCAGTTTTTCTACTGCCTCTTTGACCGGCGCTTTATCCTCATCGGTGAGTTTATCGCCTACATCAGTCATCGTTTTTTCTGCAGTGTAAACAGCTGAGTCTGCATTGTTTTTAGTTTCTACTTCTTCTTTACGTTGTTTGTCTTCTGCAGCAAATTGCTCAGCTTCTTTAACTGCCTTGTCGATGTCTTCTTCAGTCAGATTCGTAGATGCGGTAATGGTGATGTGTTGTTCACGTCCAGTGCCCTTGTCTAGCGCACTAACGGCTACGATACCGTTGGCATCAATATCAAAGGTAACTTCGATCTGAGGAACACCACGTGGTGCGGATGCGATACCATCGAGGATGAAGTTTCCTAGTGATTTGTTGTACTGAGCGATTTCACGCTCACCTTGGAAAACATGCACGTCAACTTGCGTTTGACCATCTGCAGCGGTTGAGAAGATTTGGCTCTTCTTAGCAGGAATCGTTGTATTACGCTCAATAATTTTGGTGAACACACCACCCATGGTTTCGATACCTAGGGATAGTGGTGTGACGTCAAGTAAGACTAGGCCTTTAACAGCACCGGTCAAGACGCCTGCTTGGATGGCTGCACCCATGGCGACACATTCGTCAGGGTTGATGCCTTTGAATGGTTCTTTGCCAAAGAAACGTTGCACTGCTTCTTGCACAGCAGGTGTACGGGTTGATCCACCAACCAACAAGATTTTGTCAATTTCATTTTTCTCTAGACCGGAGTCCTTCAATGCGGCGCGCAAGGGAACCATGGTCTTTTCAATTAAATCAGCAGTCAGTTCGTCGAATTTAGCACGGGTAAGACTCATGTCGAGATGCTTGGTGCCACTGGCGTCTGCCGTGATGTAAGGTAGATTGATGCTGGTTTGGGCTACGCTTGATAGTTCAATTTTGGCCTTCTCTGCTGCATCTCTAAGACGTTGATAAGCCATTTTATCGGTGGTCAAATCTATGCCGTCTGACATTTTGAACTCTGCGACCATCCAGTCAACGATTTTTTGGTCAAAATCGTCGCCACCTAGGCGGTTGTTACCATTGGTAGCAAGAACTTCGAACACGCCATCGCCGATTTCCAATAAGGATACGTCGAAGGTACCGCCACCTAAGTCAAAGACTAAGATTTTTTGATCATGTTCTTTGTCTAAGCCATAAGCTAAGGCTGCCGCGGTGGGCTCGTTGATGATACGCAAGACTTCAAGACCAGCGATTTTTCCTGCGTCTTTGGTTGCTTGACGTTGTGCGTCTGAGAAGTATGCGGGAACCGTAATAACGGCTTGGCTGACGGTTTCACCGAGGTAAGCTTCGGCGTCTGTTTTTAGTTTTTGTAAAATCATCGCTGAAATCTCTTGTGGTGAATAATCTTTGCCATCAATATTGACTTTGTGTGTGCTACCCATTTCACGTTTGATTGATTGAACCGTACGATCAGGGTTAGTAACGGCTTGACGTTTGGCAATTTGACCTACTAAACGCTCGCCTGATTTGGTAAATGCTACTACTGAAGATGTTGTTCTAGCACCTTCTGAATTGGGAATGACAACTGGCTCACCTGCTTCTAATACAGCCACGCATGAGTTGGTTGTTCCTAAATCGATTCCTATAACTTTTGACATATTATGTTTCCTCCTAAAATGTTCCATTTTGGCAAATTGTTCTATATTAATTCAGTGTTTTCACTGTTCACTGTTTTTGGCAAAACTACTAATTAGCTACCTTTACTACACTGTGGCGCAAAACCTTGTCCCCCACCTTATAGCCCTTCAAGAAAACTTCGACGATTTCGCCTGTTCCCTTGCCTTCATCTTCGATGTGCATCACTGCCTCATGTAGTGCTGGGTCGAATGTTTCTCCAAGTGCAGGTATTTCTGTAACTTTCAGTTTGCCCATGACATCCTCGGCTTGTTTTTGAACCAAGGTGACGCCATCTGCCGCTAATTTTGATTCTTCGTGTTCGATGCCTTGCATCGCTTTCAGGGCACGCTCCAAATTGTCTAAAACAGGTAACCATAAGGCACAGACATCTGCAATTGATTTTGTGTAAAGCTCATCTTTTTCCTGACGAGATCTTTTTCTGAAGTTGTCATACTCAGCGGCTAGACGCAATTTGACGTCATTTGCTTCATTGAGATCTTCTTTAAGGGCATCGATTTCGCTTTGCATCTCATCGATGTCTACAACTGTCGCAGAATCTTCATTCGCATCGTCTTGGACTGCTTCCGTTTCAAGGTCCTCTGTCTCTACTACTTCTGCCTCGTCAACTGCGAGATTATCTTCGTCGCGCAAATGGTCTTGCTCTTTTGCTTTATCTGTTTTTTCTTTTTTGCTTTTCTGCCTATGCATGCCTGTTTTCCTCCGTATGTATCAATTCATCCATTGCCTCTCGAACAAATGAGATCCGAGAGATGACTTTACTGTATTCCATGCGCCTTGGGCCAACAACACCGATGCTGCCCATTATTTTGTCGTTGATTTTATAAGTACTGGTAACGAAACTACAGTCTTTTAAGCTATCCACTGCAAGTTCCTGACCAATGCGAATCATAAAATCCGGTTTTTTCGAATTGTGAGCTAAAAGACCAGTCTCAGTTTCTGTTTCTGAGGTGGATTCTGCTTGAGGGTTCGTTTTGCCATGCTTATGCTCCATCAAACCGACAATCAGACCATTTTGTGAAAGCGTATCGACAATTGCTCTGGCTTTTCCCATCGATTGAAATTCCGGATGGGTAAAAATATTGGGCATGCCATCGACATAGCTATCAAGATTTTCGGCTTGTTTTATTGAAACGTAGGTCTCGTATAAGACTTGGTTCAATAAGCTTTCTGGCAAAACCACACCCTGCACCGCGGTCGCCACGGTCACCAAAGTAATATCTTCCAAAGACATCCCCGCCAAGTTCTGCTCACAAGCTTGGGCAATTTGTTGCAACTGCTCTGCATCCAACAAATCAGGGATACGCACAACACGGTCTTTCACCAAACCTGCGCTCACGACCACAACTACCAAAGCACGACCGGGCTCAATCATCAGCATCTTAATCTGCGAAAGCTGACTTTGAGTCAAACGTGGAGTAAGGGCAACTGATGTGTAACCTGTCGAAGTAGAAAGCACCGCTGAAGCACTCTTCAGAAGCTCGGGCAGATCTTTGAAATCATTCTGCAAAGATTTACGGACATTTTCTCGCGTCGCTTCATCTAGCTTATCAACGGTTACCAAGGAATCTACATAAGCACGGTAGCCTTTGTCTGACGGGACACGGCCAGCTGAGGTATGTGGGGACTCTAGATAGCCTTGTTGCTCCAGCTCTGCCATGGTGTTGCGCACGGTAGCTGAGCTTAGCGCTAGCTCGAATTTTTCAACTAATGTTTTGGAGCCCACGGGTTCTGCAGTCTCGATATAATCATCGACAACTGCCTTGAGTATGGTTCTTTTACGTTGATCCAAGCTCATACATGTGCTCCTTTGCATTTTTTAGCACTCAATAGGTCTGAGTGCTAAAACAAATTTACACCCTTCACAAATGAATGTCAAGGAAAATCAAAGTCGCTTGGAAAAAATCACATTTTGGACATAATTAGGTAAGTTTGTGGGGCTTGGTGCAGCAAATTACAAGGGGGGGGTCCTGGGGGTGGACAGTTTTGACGCTCTCGGGGAGTCACCGCTACGAGAGCGACAATTTTGACCAGGGAGAATTACAAATTCAGCGCCTTAGACAAACTCTTGAAATACTTCATTTCCGAAGTCCAGTCCTTTCAGACTCAAACGCCATTTTTCATCTGCGTTCTCAAGATCCTCTTCCAACACGAGCAAGTCTTGCTCAACCAAGAAGGCTAGTTTTTCCGCGATTTCTGCTGGTATCTCGGCTTTAAAGCGCTGTGTGAAAGCTTGAAGGCTTACTCCATCACGTAAGCGCAAGCCTAAAAGGAAAAACTCGCGCATTGCTTCTTCTCGATCGATGGTTACGCAGTCTTCCAAACAAGGATTTAATTGCTTTATGGGAAGTTCAGTCCCTACCAAAATTACCTGTGGATTTTTTGATTTTGCATCACTCGTAAACCCACTCAAATCTTTTTCAGCAATACCCAAACCTTTATTGGCAACGTCCGCATCATTTGGCGCGACAGAGAAATTCTCCAAGTACGCAGCAAAGTCACAAGTCTGGGTACAGCGCTGCCCCGCAATATAAGAGGAAGCAGAAACACCAAAACCCCAATACGGTTCGGCACGCCAATAGACCTGGTTATGCTTGCTCGCGTAGCCAGCTTTGGCGAAGTTGGAGACTTCGTAGTGACGGTAGCCTTCCTCGTTCATATACTCTCGGCAAAAATGATACATCGCCCGCTCCTCCTCTGGTGTGGGCAAAGGAGCGTACAATGAATCTTGTTCGGACTTTGCCACCGTATCGGACTTTGCCATCGACACCCTTGGCTCGCCTCGTGCTGCCTCATGAAAATAGCGCGCGTAAAATGGCGTATCTTCCTCAATGCCTAAAGAGTAGATCGAAAAATGTGGTACGTCCTCTTTTAACAAAATTTCTAAGTCAACGGCCAAATCGTCCATGGTTTGCCCTGGTAGGCCAATCATTAAATCGACGGACAAGTTGAGAAAACCAGAACGTCGGGCTTTGCGAATGGCCGTTCTTGCGGTCTCCGCATCATGCAGTCGTTCAAGGCGCTGTAACAAATGGTCATTGAGAGACTGCACGCCTAGGCTCAGGCGATTCACGCCTGCCGCTCGGTAAGCCAAAAATTTATCGGACTCCGCACTATCAGGATTGGCTTCCAAGGTGATTTCACAATCATCATGAATCCCATAGTTAGTATCCAGGGCGGTCAAAATTCTTTGCACATGTTCTGCTTCGAGCAGGCTGGGGGTTCCGCCGCCAAAGTATATTGAATCCAGGCGTTCGCGTTGCTGAAAAAGCTGCTTGAGGGCTGACATTTGTGTTATTTCGTTGATCAGGGCATTTACGTATAAATCTATGTCTTCAGCTGTTGCGACAAAGGAATAAAAGTCGCAATAACCACATTTTTTTCGGCAAAAAGGCACATGAATATAGGCTGCCCTCGGCCCTCTAGCCATGGGATTTGTCTGGATAATTTTGCTTGTCTCGTTGTTTGTCTGGGTCATATTCTTCGTTGCTTCTTTCTAAGATGCTCTCCGGATTTGTTAAAACAAATGTTAATGCTTTATTGAAGCGTTTAAAACTGGGGGATAAATTGCGTTCAGGTTCGAGGTGTGGGGAGATTTTAGCAGCCCACTCGGCTTTGTACATGCCGACGGCTGGGTAACCGGTCTCAATCAGGCTTTCAGCCTTGTCGCCCATCACCGTTCGGGCCAAAACTTCCCATGTTCCGCAGATGCTATCCTGTTCATACGCATCAAGAATCTTTAAATTCGCTTCGGGATAGGCGGCTACTATGGCGTCGCGATCGCCCAGCAGCCAGGCTTCTAGTTCTTCCACAGCCAGGCCAATGATGACCGACTTGTGGGGAGCAATTTGTCTCGCCGCGAAACGGATGCTATTGAACAGCTGGCGGCTGTCGTTTTGGTCACTATCGAGAATAATCAGGATGAGGTCTGCGCCACTGCCAGTATCAAGTGTGTTGTACGCTCTTAATTTGGCTGGCAAAAGACCAAGAAGATTCGAGGCATAGCGCTCTGGTTTCTTGTGTAAATCTTTTGGCAAACTGCCGCCACCTCTGTGTGGACGGATGGCAAGACTCCAGCTGGCGGTGCTGCCGGCGTGTTCGAAGCTGGCTAGGATTTTTTCGAGAAGGCCAGCGATGATCATGCCGCCGGAGCGGTCTTCAACGAGGGCTTCGATGGTGTAGTTTGGTTTTGCCAAAATCATTATTGAAATCCTACGTCTGTATCAAAATGTCCCGAATACCAGAGGGCACCCAGTCCGACGCCTTCTTTGTACATCGCGCGTACGATTGGGGAGGCGGCAATGCAGGAGGCTTGGCTGCCGGAGTGGGCATGGACCGGAACTTGGTCTGCCGGAGCTTCTTCGGGGTCTTGAGGTCTGACGGGGGCTATGTCTTCAACCATTTGTATATAGCTGCGGGCGGCTCCGTCTTGGGGGCGCTTGAGGACCCAGACTTCGTAAGGGGTTAAGGATTCTAGCAAAATTGAACTATGCGTCGAATACAAAAGTTGCACGTTTTCTTGGCGCATCACATAATCGCGGAAAGCATTAGCGAGTTCTTCCACCATCTCGTGGTAGAGGGCTGCGTCGGGGTTTTCTAGTAGGATTAGGGGTCTAGGCTTGGGGTCCTGCAACAGTAGGAGAATGATGAATAGTTTAGCCTCACCACTCGTAATGCCGCGGTCCAAAACCAGGTCGCCCATGCGCTGAGACGAAGGAATGCGTTCTTCGATACGCTTCATCATCTGTCTGAATTCTTTGGGATTTTCTTGTTTTAAATAGCTGAGGACGTTGCGTACATTTCCGGCTTCGCGGTCGATGTGGCGGTGTCCGCCCTCTTCGAAAATTGCGCTAGAACGATCGCTTGTTTTTGAGTCGTTGGCGTCTCTTAGAAAGAATATGCCAGTTATGAATCGATATAAGCTGCGCAGGCTTTTGTACTTGAGCATTTTGCCATAACTCGAAAGCGCGGGAGTTTTTAGTTCCTCAAATGCACTTTCTTCCCACTCGTCTTGTGCACGAACACCGCCTTTGCCGCGCTTGAATTCTAACAGTAATGTTGGAACTGGCGCTTGATTCGCTTTAAATTGAGCATGTTCGCAACTGCCTTTAATACAGGTGGCGATAGCTTTTGAGACAGGAATGCTTAGGACCTCTTCAGACTCCACTTGTGGACGTCCGTAGACATCACTGGAAATCTCAAGTTTATAGTTGATGAGTTCGTCTGCCCATGGGGGGAGATAGAGCAGTTCGAAGCAGACATTGCCTTCCACACCAATCGTGTGTAGCTTGGAAAACCCGCCGCGCCCGAACATGGTTGAGGCATAGGGGACGCTAAAACGCAGACAGTCGCCTAAAAAATCTAGGGCTTCAAAGAAAAATGACTTGCCACTGTTATTACGGCCGATGATTGCCGACATACGTCGCATGGGAAATTTGGTTTCACCGATTTGGCCAATATTATCAGCTGTCAAATCAGCAGCCGTTATACCAAAATAGAATTCTTCTAATAAGGCAAAGTTCTTGATGCTTACACCGATCAACATGCGAGCCACCGCCCTTCGTTTATGTGTGTTATGAAAAAGCGCTCAGTCCATGACCGAGCGCTCGTCTTCAGTCCTTAGACTTCCACTGCCCTATGCTTATTGCATGCGCTGTCCTGATGCATTGTAGTAAGGATAGCCAGGGGTCATCGTTTGTGGGTTGATGGTTTGTGTCGGAATGGTTTGCGTTGGGTTCGGCAAAGGGTTTTGTGCGCGCTCTACATAGGGTTTGTTGGTTTGCATCGAACGTGCTGTTGGGTTGGGGTTGATACCTGCGGTCAAACCAGATTGTGATTTAGCGGGACCTGTCCCTGCTTGTGCGGGAATGTTGGCTGCCAAAACTTCTGGATCAGAAGTCATTTCTTTGAGAGTTGTGCCAAGGATGGCTAGGTTTTGAAGGTCAGACGGGACAATAATTTTAGTCGCTCTACCGTCAGCTACTTTTTCAAGTGCTTCAAGGCTACGCAATGCGATGAGCGAATGATCAGCCCCTACTTCTTTAATCATATGTAGACCTTCGGCAGTCGCTTTTTGAACCACCAAAATAGCTTCTGCTTGACCTTGTGCTTCACGAATTTGTGCTTCTTTATGCGCGTCTGCACGTAAAATCGCCGCTTCTTTTTCACCTTCTGCACGACGGATGGATGACTCTTTTTCACCTTCGGCGATAAGGATTTTTTCGCGTTTTTCACGCTCGGCCTTCATCTGTTTTTCCATGGCGTTTTGGATATCAGCGGGTGGCAAAATGTTCTTCAGCTCCACGCGGTTAACCTTGATTCCCCAAGGGTCAGTCGCATCGTCCAAAATTTCACGCATGCGTGTATTAATTAAATCTCTTGAAGTCAAGGTTTCGTCCAGCTCCAAATCACCGATAATGTTTCGCAATGTTGTCGCGGTCAGATTTTCAATCGCCACCGCAGGACTCTCAATACCGTAAGCATAAAGCTTCGGGTCGGTAATCATATAAAAAAGGACGGTGTCAATTTGAATAGTAACATTATCCTTCGTAATAACCGCTTGAGGTTGAAAGTCAAAGACGCGTTCTTTGAGCGACACCACTTTAGCGATACGATCGATAAACGGAATCTTAAAATGCAGGCCTGTCTCCCAAGTTCTTAGATAAGTACCCAGACGTTCAATAACGAAATTGGACGCTTGTGGAACGACCCTGATGTTTCTAAACAAAATCAGTAGAATTATCAGTACGACAATAATAACTAGCGCGATATTCAGGACATTTCCCGGGCTAACGCGGGCGATGAGATTCGGTAATTGATTCAACATTTCTATTTCTCCTTAATACTTCTTTTTTTACTATATTATGGGCAAAACACTATTCTGCAATACGTTCCACCACGAGCTTCGACCCTGCGATTGCCTTCACGAGCACGTAATCGCCCTCATTTATCTCCGCGTCGTCTACCGAACGCGCACTCCAAATATTGCCTTCCACCTTTACTTGGCCGCGTCCACTAATGTTGTCTATGGGTATTAAAACCACTGCTTCTTTTCCTATTAAACGATCTGTGTTTGTGGCAGTCTTGTGCTTTCTGGCAATCCAAATCCGGTCACGAAAACGCCAACCAATAGCGAGAAAAGCGATAGATACTAAAACAAACACAATCACTTGCACAGTAAAGCTTGCTCCGAGAGCAGCGGCAATAGCAGCAAATAAAGCACCTGCCGCAAACCACACACTGAGTAAAGCAACTGTACTTGCTTCAAAAACGCTGAAAATAATCATGAGAATTATCCAAAACAGCCAATCTTGTAGTCCGAAAATCATTGAAGCAAAGACATTCATGTGATTCTCCTTTCTTTAGCCAAAACAATCCATCGCATGTAATTGTTAGGCGGCTTTCAAGCCTACAACACCTTTCTGCGTAACAGTAACTAAGATATACGCAACGGCGTTAATGCGACGTTGGAGTTCTCCTTCTTTCAGAACTTTTTCCAAGTAGGCTGAGCTATCACTGTTTGTATTCGAAATCTTTCCATTGCTTCCTGAAAAAGCTGGTAAAGATGACTCTTTCATTTCTTCTAAGGAATCACCGCTATAATCGCCCGCCTGAAAAAATACGGACGGAATATCAATGCTGTCAAACGGTAGGTAATCGCCATCATTCAAAGTGAATTCACGGTACACATGACCTTCACCATATCCGGGTGCACTTACGGCAAAACCCGCCTGATTCGTATATACGCCAACACCCAAAACCTCATACAAATCCGATTGTAAAACAATGTCTGTTGTCTCGTACAGTTTACGACGCATCAGGTACTTCTTGTCTGGGAGTAGCGAATTGCGCCCAGCATGCCCGTATAGTCTCTCACCTGCATAAATACCCTCTACTATATATACACCTTCTATATTAGCGGCATTCGCGGCGACGGATGTGGCAAATTGTAATGACCCTTGGAACCCATCGTAACGTGCTCCAAAAAAGACAAACGTGACGTCAAAGGGGCTTTTTAGTTTTTTCATTTCTCGCATGGCGGATAGGATAACCGCCACACCGGAAGCGTTGTCATTGATGCCATCAAAATCAGGCATTTGTGCGCGATCGGCCGCTGCTGCTAAAGTGTCGTAGTGTGCACCGTAAATTAATTCTCTTTTAATCACGCCACTCGGATAAGTTGATACAGCGGCGGTCGATTCTTGTGTTTGGCTCGTGCTGCTGGTCTCTCCTACTTCTGTCACCTGAGTATTAATACCTGGCACATAGGTTGAATCTAGTGCAGGATCATTTCTCAAAAAAGCTACCGGATCTGGATTTTCCGGATCCACACGAAATCCGCTGCCTTTAATCTTTACAATAATATTTTGGCTGGTGTTCGCCTCATTTCTCGGATCTGCAAAAGTCTGGATTTCATAACTGTAGCCCAATTTATCTATTTCTTTTTTGATTAATTCTGCTGCCTGTTTTTCGCCTTCAGAGTAAGGGCTACGAAATGGGACCTCTGTCACAAAGGCCTTCGCCCATTCTGCGCCATACGTTCCATAATCCGCAACTTTATTTGTAGTATCGTCTGAGCTACAAGCGGATAAAACCATGCTTGCACAAACGAGTAGAATAGCAATTTTACTTTTTATTTGACTCCTCATTAACGGTGTCCTTTCACTTTAACGTGCTCTAATTATTCTAGCCTTTTTCGCTTGTCAGTTCAAATTGCTAGATGTTTATTTATTGATTTTAAGATGGGGGAAAATATCTCTAACTAAAAAGTTTTTGGCTACACTAAGGAAGTAATCATAAAGCAAAATCAGAAGAACGAGTGCAATTGGCCAAAGTTCAGTTATTGCTCCGTACTTTTG
Organism: uncultured Oscillospiraceae bacterium; assembly: GCA_964574395.1. Taxonomy (GTDB): domain Bacteria; phylum Bacillota; class Clostridia; order Saccharofermentanales; family Fastidiosipilaceae; genus JAXGQD01. The sequence continues at coordinate 47,830 of CAZNNL010000006.1, forward strand.
GGAAAGCGCGGTGAAAGCTTGGCCAAGTAGGAGTTTTGCCAGTATAAATCTCGCGAAGACTGCAAAAAGGACAGCCGCGATAAGTTTCAGCACGTAATCGCGCCACAGTGGCCAGGATTTCTTAAAGCATAGCCACTCGATGCCGATTTTGATAAACACCCAGAGTCCGTAGGCCAGAAAAAAGGGCCAAATAAGCGCTGGACCAAGGGTGGTGAAGGCTAGGATGCCGAGGGCTACAAATGCTAAGCTGCCCCAAACCAGGCCATTAAGCAGAACAATACTCATCAGCACGACAGCCGTGGCGGCGAAAAAAAACGCATCACCAGTGGGGCTAAATTGTACTGCCAAGAGGCCAAGGTACATCAGCGCCACCGCCAATGCGGTTCGGACTAGTTTTAAGGTGTTTTGCCTTAGCTCAACAGCAGCTACAGAGGTCACCCCCCATGCACTCGCAGCAACTATCTAACATGAAACACATACAAAGATCACTACAGCAACCTCCGCCTGTCAAGCCGGGTCTGCGATTGTAGTTATAGAAATTTCGGTCGTTCTGATTACGCCCACTATTCCCCCAGAAACTGTTGTAAGGGTTTTGTTGTCCTTGGTTTCCAAAAGGTGATTTAGCTTGCCCTTGAGTTTGCTTACCGTAAGGTGCACCAGCTTGGCCTTGGTTTCCATATGTTTGTCCATAGCCTGACTGCGTGCTGCCAGAACCATAATTGTGGCTATTTGTACTTGAAGTCGTGGTAGATCCATCGTGACGTGTCAAATAATCATAGGCAAAATTAATTTCTTGCATCTTCGTTTGAGCCATATCCTCCAAGGGATGGTTTTGGTAGTTGTCAGGATGATATTTTTTGGCAAGCTTAATATAAGCGTCTCTAATTTCGGCTTGACTGGCGCTTTGTCTCACGCCAAGAATTTCATATGGGTTTTTGTCAATCGCACTCATTGTTCATACTTTCTGCGTCATGGGACGCGCTTGGGCGGTCTTTTGCCATTATAACTAGCAAAATCCGATAATGCTATTAAGAAATTCTATTTCTTCACTTTGGAGTGGTGTGAGATTTGGTTGAGAGGGTTTTGCCACAACAATAAATCATTAAAATCAGAAGGTTATAGATAAGAAAAAGTAGTGCAAGGTATGCGGCGCGCGGCAAGCTCTGGAAAGTGTTGGTAAAAATCGGCGAGTGCGCAAAATACGCATAATTCATGTTCAGCAGTGGATTGACCAGGACTATCACGATATTGAGTAGGTTTAAAAAAATCAACACGTGCTGGAGCGAGGCGCGTTCGAATTGGTAGCGCTCTACAAACAATAAATAAGTAACCGTCCAAATCATGAGGAGGTGGGCCGCGAAATAGGCGATATTCGTGACATGTGGGAAACGGTAGGCTTCCATAATTGGAATAAGCAAGGCGAAAAATGAACCATATGAACCCAAATAAAGCGCAATTGTTTTGGCAAAACGATGCCTACTCAACAAAGCTATAACCATGGCAATTTCTGCCACACGACAGTGGTACAAAGGCAAACCTGCGGCCCGCAGTGCGGCATCCCCACTCGCGAACCATGCATATAGTGCGAGCTGGACCACGATCAAGCCAATGGCCAAGCTGACGCGCAGCTTATTGCTTGCACGAAGGGCTTGTCGATTGACGATGATTAGCCAAACGCCAAGCGCTGCAATTCCTAAAATTAGCAAGTGCAGCATGGAATACATGGGGAACACGAAAGTATCAGGCTGGTGTCTGAAAAAATACTCCATTGCCACTCCCGTTTAAGTGGACGAAAGCCTGTTACTAATGCGTAGGCGTTCGCTCTCTAAGCCGTCTAGCAGGATGTTGGCGACGATGCCGGCATCGCGTTGGTATGGCAAAAGGGCGGCTGTCTTTTCCAAATTTTGTTCCAAGGCAAGTAGTTGAGGACTAATGCTGTCTAGGGCGGCGGTTGGGGTTTTTGCCATAATAAAAGAGTAGCCTTTGGTTTTTTGGTCATCTTCAAAATCGTCCAGCGCATCCATGAGATAAACCCAGGCGCCTAGGTCCTGGCAGAGCACCGCCACCATGTCCGCAGTTTGCTCAGGAAGTTCCGCAGCAGCTGAGCAAGGTCGAGAAATATCGGCCAGTAAGCTTCCAAACGACGCCGCTAGTTCATCAATTGCGCGC
>CAZNNL010000007.1:0-48642 GCA_964574395.1 uncultured Oscillospiraceae bacterium
CCCTCCAAGTCGCGCTTCGCATGAAGTGCGCGGGGATCGAAATAAATATTCCCCCTGTTGGACTCGAACCAACGACGTCGCGCTTCAAAGAAAGCACGAAGAAAGAATTATACACTTTGCTGGGACAAACGCAGTAAATTTCGTTTCTCTGAATTTTGCAAGCTACAGAAACATAAGCCAAAGCAACAAGTAATGAAATGAATCAAAATCAGTAAAAAGTGAAACTCTATACTCTACGTTGACAGGTAAAATGAATCTTTAATCTAGACTACGGACTAACCAAAGGCATGATGATATGATTCATTCGATGAGAAAAAGCATCTAAAACCCCTTTTTTTATTAGCTCTAGTCCTGGTACAAGATTGTTATATACTGACTCTGACAATTGAATAATTTCATCATTTCTATTATTGAAAAGTTCATGCCATAGTTCCCGATTAACTAAGCCCATTTGTTTCAAACAATCTTTGTGGAATGGTTTGGCTTCGTAGTGTTGCTTATCAACAAAATCAATGCCACTATCACTTACCCACATGGAAGTCCCGCTATCAAATATAGGCGCAAATTTGATCCATTCGAGTGTATTAACGTTGCGAATAACACCGAAATTGTTTAGATGCCTATCTGTGTTACGTATTAGATAGTCTGTCGCAAGCATGTATTGAAGATCGTTTTCAATCGACGATAAACCATTTTTTAAGCATATCGAAACAAAATGCTGATAGACGGATGTATTGTTGTCCTTTTTAGTATAGTTAAGCACTTGCCAGGCAGGTACGATTTCAGTGTTCTCATCGATCATATTAGGGCAAGCAGAATACGCTTCTCCGTTGTCTGTAATTAGTGAATAAGGCACATGTTCGCGTCCAAGCATCTTGTGAATAGATGATGCAAACACTTCGTTGTAGGGTTCTTGTGGTCTGAGTGTAGATCCAGCCTTTATCAACCATCGTTCTCCATCAATGATTGTCCATTTTTTTCTTAGCCATCCGTCGGACGTGTTGTTGGGAGTAAACAAGTCGATGTTTTTAGAATCTGTTCTCGAATGCAGCAGAAGATCTCCTAAATCATCTGTAAACTCATTCGTAAAGAAATTGATACTATCCCAAGACAAATCCAAAGCATCGGGACAAATCCAATATTGGTCAGACAAAGATAAGCCATAGGCCTTAAAGACAAGTTGTTCAGTGTGATGGATATTAAGTTCGTGCAATACGTTACTCAATTGATCCCTACTGGCAGGTATGCTCCGACCTCTCCACCAGGTGTTGACCAACTTTTTGTTTACTACTCCATGGACATCCGCTAAACCAATTGGGCAGTAGTCAATATTCAATATTTCTACGACGCTAAAAATTGCATTAATATGCTCGTCATATTCCACTCTAAGAATAGGTGTGTTTTTATTATAAATTGTACAAATCATAAAATTATCCTTTCTTAGAAGTGAAGCACCACACATAAAAGTGAAACATCTTATATCCATTATATTGCCTAGAGCAGGTGAGGTCCATTGACACGGAAAACCCTCTACACCATAAGTAATCCGCTAAACAAAAACATTCCAACCTTAACATGCAAATGCTAAAATATATCCAACCCAAACCGACCGGACCCGATCCATCCCAAAGCGACCGGATCCATGCCAAACCGACCAGACCCAACCCAGCCCAACACACTCGCACACACGAGGTACCAGCATGGCGGCCATTGAATGTACGAAGCTCACGAAATATTATGGCAAAACCAAGGGCATAGCCGAGCTCGATCTGAAAGTCGAGCAAGGCGAACTTTTTGGCTTCATTGGGCCTAATGGTTCTGGAAAGTCTACAACGATCCGTTGCCTTTTGGGGCTTATCAAGGCGAGTTCGGGTAGTGCTAAAGTGCTGGGTCTTGACATTGAAAGTGATAAACTTAAAATCCTTGAACGCGTTGGGTATATGCCTTCGGAAGCGAACTTTTATCCTCGCATGAGGGTGCATGATGTTATCAAGCTTGCAGCAGAGCTACATGGAATTAAACACAATAATGGTGAGAGTAAGAGGCTTTGCGAGCGTTTTGAACTCGACACTAAAAAGCGGGTTGAGGAGCTTTCGTTGGGCAATCGCAAGAAGCTTAGTATTGTCTGTGCATTCTTGCATAAACCGGATCTCTACATTCTTGATGAGCCGAGTTCGGGCTTGGATCCGCTGATGCAGCAGGAGTTTTTCTCGCTTTTGCATGAGCGACAGGCGGAGGGGGCTACCATTTTTCTTTCGTCGCATGTGCTGTCTGAGGTGCAGCGGCATTGCGGACGGGCGGCAATTATCCGCGAGGGGCACATTATTGCGCTTGATACGGTGGAGGATTTGGCCAAGTCTGCGCTCAAAAAAATTCATATTCACGGGCTCACGCAGCTACCGCAAATCGATGGCATTATTGATCCCATAACACTTGATGATTCGGTAACTTTCTTATTCCAGGGTTCGGCGCAGACCTTAATCCATGCGCTCCAAAACTTGCCGATAACGGATATTAGTATCCAGGAGCCAGATTTGGAGGCGGTGTTTTTGCATCGCTACACGAACGGGGAGGTGACAAAGCATGACGGTCTTTAAACACGAGCTGCGGCAGAACTTCAAAACCGCCATGATTTGGACTTTTGCCATCGCAACCTTTCTCAGTATGTACGTCCTCATTTATCCGTCTTTTTCTAGCCAAATCACGCAGCTTACGGAAGTCGTCCGCAACATGGGCAGTTTCACCCAAGCGTTCGGTCTCACTGAAGTCTCCATGGGGACGGCGCTCGGCTTTTACGCAGTCGAAGCAAGCTTAGTTCTATCCATCGGTGGCTCTATGTTTGCGGCTGTTTTAGGTATATCAATGGTGGCAAAAGAAGAGTCCGCCCACACTTCCGACTTCCTCATGACCTTCCCACGCACGCGCACCCAAATCCTGCGCGAGAAATTGGCTGCTTTGCTTTTTTACATGTTCGTGTTTGAGTTGGTTTGTTTTGCCACAACGATTTTGTCCTTCAGCATAATTAACGAAGCCCTCAATTTAGCGGACTTGGCGCGTTTTTTCCTCGCTCAGTTTTGCTTACATCTTGAGATTGCGCTGCTGAGTTTCGCGCTGTCCTGCCTGACGCGGCGTCTGCTGAATGGTCTTGGGATTGGGGTCACTTTGATTCTCTATTTTCTGACGCTCTTTTCGAATGTGTCTGATAAGGTGAGTTTTATCAAGTATATTTCGCCGTTTTCGTATGCGACATCGCAGGTGATTTTGCCGGATCGTGGTCTGGACTGGAACTTGATGGGCCTGGGCGCGCTCTACGCAGCGCTTGCGTTGATTATTGGCTTTGTTTTTTATAACAAAAAGGATTTGGCGGTCTAATTGCATGTCAATATTTTTGGCAAAACCATCACCAAAACCAACAAACTATCCGCTTTCAATTGACGCAAATCGCTTGGAAAGCTACACTTTGGATACAAGTGAATAGCCCGTGTATTTGCACAGCGATGTGCCGGCATTTCTGCGATGCCGAGGGAATGCGGATGTGATTTCCGAACTATCCCAGTAACCGTGAAGCTGACGATGGAGCAATGTAAGCCACTGCCGCGAGGTGGGAAGGCGCTCCAAAGGATGAAGCCAAGTCGGGAGACCTGTTTACACATAACTCCTGGTGAGGGACCGTGCTAGTTGACCAATCAAGTCGCTATGATGACCCTACTCCGAGTGGGGTCGTTTTTATAAACACCTCTCAAACATGTTCACTTGAATATTTTGAAAGGGGTTTTTCGTTTATGAAATTCCTAAGAAAATCTTTACCGGCCGTACTTGCTTTGATTGTGAGCATGACTGCTTTAGCTAGCTGCTCTACTCCAACAACGACTACAGCAGGCACTACTGCAAGCACCAGCGTTGCCGAGGTGACGACCGTGGCAGAAGCAACAACGGTGGCGGAAGCCTCGAGTGAAACCGTAAGCCCAGATGCCTTTAGCATCGTAGATATGACGGGTAGAGAAATCAGTCTGAACGGACCTGTTCAGCGCATAGTCGCCCTGACGCCTTCGGATTGCGAAATTCTCTATGCTATCGGCGCTGGCGACACCTTGGTGGGTCGTGGCGAGTATTGTGACTATCCTGCCGAAGTTTTGGAAGTGGAGTCGGTGCAGTCGGGTCAGGACACGAATCTTGAGCAAATTATCGCTCTGAAGCCTGAAGTGCTTTTGATGAGCACGATGGCACAAACCGAGGAGCAGGTTGCTCAGTTGGAAGCCGCCGGTATTAGGGTGGTCGTTTCCGATGCGCAGGATATCGAAGGGGTGTATAAATCGATTGCGATGATTGGCGAGCTGATGGACAAAAAGGTTGAGGCTTACGCTGTTATCGAGGGGATGGAAGGGACTTTTGCCAAACTTAGTGCAGACGCAAAAGCGGCGGATGATGCTGGCAAAAAGAGCATCTATTTCGAAGTCTCCCCCCTTGAATATGGTCTATGGACTTCAGGCGCAGGAACTTTCATGAATGAAGCTGCGGACATGCTGAACCTGAAGAATACTTTTGAAGACGTTTCTGGCTGGGGACAAATCTCAGAGGAACAAGTGCTTGAGCGCAACCCGGATTACATTCTGACGATTAGCATGTATTTTGGCGAAGGGCCGACACCGGAAGAGGAAATTAAGTCGAGAGCAGGCTGGGAAAATGTGACTGCCGTGCAGGATGATGCAATATTGAATTTACAAGGCAATGAGCTGTCAAGACCAGGTCCGCGTTTGGCTGAAGGTGTACAAAAACTTTATGATTTCGTGTATGGAACAAAGACGGAATAGGTGATGAAGACAAAGGATCTTATAGTGATAAAACCACAACGTGAAGGCTTTGGTGCTTTTGCGTATGTGGTTTTTTCTATACTGACGCTTTTTACTTTGCTAATCTGTGTTTGCGTGGGTAGCGTGCGCATACCGTTAGGGGATACGGTGCGTGTGATTTGGAATGCACTTGTGGGTGCTGAGCAGACGGAAGCGCTGATGGCGGTGCCAATCATTTTGTCGGTGCGTTTGCCGCGGGTGATTAGCGTGGCTCTGACAGGTTCGGCGCTTTCTCTTTGTGGTGCCGCGATGCAGGGGCTCTTGAAAAATCCTTTGGCTGATGGCTCGACTTTGGGGGTATCTTCGGGTGCATCGCTGGGTGCTGTCTTGGCGATTGCTTTTGGGATTACCGTGCCGGGCTTGCCTTTTGCCGGGACCATGGTGATGGCTATTATATTTGCTTTTATGTCTTTAATGATAATTCTGAGTTTGGCGTACAAACTGGATTATTCTTTGTCGACCAATACGATTATTTTAATTGGCGTGATTTATTCCATGTTTGTTTCGAGTATTTTGTCTTTGATTATTACGTTTGCGTCGGACCGCGTGAAGCAGATTACGTTTTGGACGATGGGTTCTCTAGCTGGTAGTAGTTATGAGAATGGCTTGATTTTGGCTGGGGCACTGCTTATCGGTGCAGTGGTGATTTTCCGTTTCGCGCGGGAGCTTAATGCTTTTGCCATAGGTGAAGAGAATGCGCGTCATGTGGGTGTGGATGTGAAGCGTGTGAAATTGGTAATTATGATTGCCGTTTCCGCGTTGATTGGTGTTTGTGTGGCGATTGGTGGGACGATTGGTTTTGTCGGCCTAGTGACGCCGCATATGGTGCGTATGCTTGTTGGGCCGAATCATAAACGTCTTTTGCCTGCGTCGGTTTTTGCGGGTGCGATTTTTCTGATGCTGGCGGATCTTGTGGCGCGTATATTATTGAATCCTTTGGAATTGCCGATTGGTGTAGTCACTTCGTTTATTGGTGCTTTGCTTTTTGTTTACATCTTTTATCAGTCACGGAGGGTCAAGTAATGAAACTCCTGGAAGTAAATAATTTGAGTGTGCGTTATGGTTCGTTGACGATTGTGGACGATGTGAGTTTTCAAGTGGCTCCGGGTGAGTGGCACATGCTTGTAGGACCTAATGGAGCGGGTAAGTCGACGATTGTAAACGCTATTGCCCAAGCCGTTCCTTATCACGGGCGTGTGGTTTTTGATGGCAATAATGTTGCTCGCATGAAGGCGAGTGCTTTGGCGCAGAAGATCGGCTTCTTGGCGCAGGGTCATGCGGTGGGCTATTCCTTTACGGTTGCAGAGGTTGTACGCTTGGGGCGTTATGCCTATGCGCCGGGAATTTTCTCGCCAAAAGCAGACGAAGATGAGCAAATCGTGCATGAAGCTTTAGCCATGTGTGGTCTTTTGCCGCTCGTCAATCAATCTGTCCTAACGCTCTCCGGAGGAGAATTGCAGCGCACTTTTCTGGCCCAGATTTTCGCACAAAATCCGCAGCTCTTGATTCTGGATGAACCGACCAACCACCTGGATTTAGTATTTCAAAAACAGATGTTCGCGCTCTTGGAAGAGTGGCTCGGTCAGAAGGGACGGGCGATTATTTCTGTGGTGCATGATTTAAGTTTGGCAAAAGCATACGGCTCGCACGCGCTCCTACTTGATAAAGGCAAAACCATCGCCCAAGGCCCTGCCTCTGAAGTCTTTAGGGGCTCCAATCTACAGGAAGCTTACGGCATGGATGTCTATGACTGGATGCGGGCGATGTTGCAACAATGGTGAATTACAATAAACAATATACAAACAGTGGAGGAAACAATGGATTTTAAGAAGCTAAACGAACAGATTCAAGCGTTGGATACAGAGGCGATGGAAGCATCCCAAGCACAGTGGAACCGTATCGCCAAACCTGTTGGCAGTCTGGGTAAATTTGAAGCTACCATCACCAAACTTGCAGGCATGACGTCGAACCCTATGCCCCAAATTGACAAACGGGCGGTTGTCATCATGTGTGCGGACAACGGCGTTCTCGCTCAAGGCGTGGCACAAACGCCGGGTGAAATCACCGCGACGATGGCGGAGTTTATGGCGGCCAAACGCTCCTCCGTGTGTATCATGGCAAAAGCCTGCGGAGCCGAAAGCTTTCCCATTGATGTCGGCATGTTTAGAAAATCCACTGTTGCTGGCATACGCGACTGTCATATAGCTGATGGTACGGCGGACATGACGCAGGGGCCAGCCATGACTAAAGAACAAGCGCTTCAAGCCATCCAAACAGGTATGGATTTGGTCAAAGAGCTACAAGAACAAGGCTATGGCATAATCGCAACCGGGGAAATGGGCATAGGCAACACGACGACATCTTCTGCCATCGCGTCTGTACTTTTGGAACGCAGTCCGGAAGAGACTACAGGACGAGGGGCGGGACTGTCTGACGACGGTATGGACAGAAAACGCGCTGCCATTCACCGAGCCATTGAATTAAATCAGCCAAATAAAGATGATGCACTAGACGTGTTGCACAAGTTGGGTGGTTTTGACATTGCTGCCCTCTGCGGCGTCTTTTTAGGTGGGGCTTTGTACCGCGTGCCCATTGTGATCGATGGTTTTATCAGTGCCATGTCCGCGCTTGTCGCTACGAGGCTCTGCCCCAATGCACTGCAGTATATGCTGCCGAGTCATGTGTCTGCAGAACCTGCGAGCCGCATGACATTGGATGCACTAGGCCTTTCGGCTCTGATTCAGGCGGACATGCGTTTGGGCGAGGGGACGGGCGCTGTGGCGCTTTTCCCACTTCTAGATTTAGCCCTAGTTGTCTACCAGGATTTAATGACATTCGCCGATATTGGCATGTGATGAGGTAAAGGGATGCGTATTCTTCTAACGGGTGGTTCTGCTTGTGGCAAAAGCACCTTCGCCGAACAGCTAGCCGCCAATTTCAAAGGCCCGCGCTACTATATCGCGACCATGCAGCCTTACGATCAGGAGTGTTTGGATAAGATTGCCAAGCACCGCGTACAGCGTGCGGATAAAGGCTTTGAAACGATTGAGCGGTATACCGATTTGGCGGCTGTGGTTTTACCAAAAAGAGGCGTCGTACTCTTGGAATGCATGTGTAATTGGCTGGCGAACGAGATGTTTACAGAGACTGGGGACGTGAAGGACCCGCATCCTGCGCTCTGGTCTGGAATTAAAGCCCTGGAGGGGCAGTGTGAACATTTGATTGTGGTGACCAACGAAGTTGGGGCGGACTCCCAAAACTACGATGAAAGCACGAAGATGTACGTGAAATATCTTGGGGAAATTAATCAAGCATTGGCAAAGCGATTTGACCAAGTAACGGAAATGGTTTGCGGTCTTCCTCTGGATATTAAAGGCCGCGCATCTGTTGACCAATTAAGTATGGACCATGGTGAGGGGACATGAATATCTTGCGCTCTATTGTAATGGCATTTCAAATGTTTTCGCGCATTTCCATGCCTCAAATCAAGTGGCAAAAGGAGAACATGCACTATGTTTTCGCTGCTTTCCCTTTTCTTGGTTTGGTCTTGGGTGGGCTGCTCTGGTTGTGGTCTTTACTAGCTGAATATTTAGCATTCGGCAATGTGCTTTTCGCTGTCGGCTTAACACTTATTCCTGTGCTCTATACTGGCGCCATCCATTTGGATGGTTTTTGTGACACGGTGGATGCTTTGGCGAGTCACGCGGAGGCAGAGAAGAAAAGGGCCATCTTGAAAGACCCACATGCCGGGGCATTTGCAGTCATTGGAGTCTGTGTTTATCTCTTGGCGTATTTTGGTTTAAGTACGGAAATGCCGCGCAGTGGTACCTATTTCTATCTTTTGATTTTGGTGCCAGCGCTAAGTCGCAGCGTGGCTGGCATCGCGGGCATTACTTTTCCCTTAAGTTCTGGGACAGGGCTACAGAGCACTTTTCAGCATGCCGCGAAAAAGAAAATCGTCATATTGGTGTTACTCTTGTGGGTGCTGGGGCTTGGTTTTGCCATGCTTTATCTAAAGCTATGGCTGGGGCTTGCACTCTTACTCGTGGCAGCGCTAACTGCCGTTTATGTTTATTTTATGAGCCGTAAACAGTTCGGGGGCATGAGCGGAGACATCACGGGCTATTTACTCCAAGTCTCAGAACTACTACTTTTAGCTACGCTAGTATTTTTACAAAGGTGGATTGTTATATGATTTTGGTAATTGGTGCGGCGGCTTCGGGTAAGACCGCTTTCGTTGAATCTTTGGGCTACACCGAGGCAGACATGGCAGTCGGGGTTTTGGACGACAAGCCGGTACTTACAAACTTACAAGCGCTCGTATGGCAAGACCCGGAGCATGCTTTAGAGATGTTTGATGCCTTATGCGCGAAGGATGTCGTAATTTGTGACGAAGTTGGAAGCGGTGTCATTCCCGTTGATCCGCAGGAACGTGCGGCACGCGAGCAATGTGGGCGTTTGTGTGTATTATTGGCAAAAGAAGCAACGCGCGTCGTAAGGCTCGTTTGTGGCATCCCGAAAATAATCAAGGATTAACAGAGACGTGGGTTTCTCGTGGAAATATCAAGCGAAAGTTGTTATTAAATGCAAGTATTCTTAATGCGTCATGGGAAAACAAAGGGTAACGAAGCACGTCGCTACATTGGCAGTAGTGACGAGTCTTTGTCGTGTCTGGGTCAGGATCAAGTCAAGCGACTGGGGACTTATCCTGCGATAAAAGTTGTTTTCGTCAGCACTTTGCGGCGTAGTCAAGAAACCGCGCGCTTGCTGTTTCCAGTAGCAAGACAGATTATTGTTGATGGTATAGAAGAGTTAGATTTTGGAGAATTCGAAGGGAAAACTTCGGATGAACTAGCCGACCATGCAGCATATCAAACTTGGGTAGATGCAGAATGTAGCACGCGCTGCCCTCAAGGCGAAGGCATATCTGATATTGTGCAGCGCTCAGACCAGGCGTTTCGAAAAATTATTGCTCACGCCAAGGATTTACAAATTGAGCCGGTCATCATTGTCGCGCATGCGGGCAGTATTATGGCCATCATGCAGCAATTCGCTGATGACGAACGTAACTATTTTGAGTGGTCTCTTGCGCATACCGAAGGCTGGAAACTAGTAATTGAGCCAGATGAATGGGAAGCAGAAATAGAAAACGAGTCAGTAAAGAAAGCAGTCAAATTTAAGCAATTTGAACGTTTTGAAAGGCTAGTTCTATAGCATGGATTTTGCATTACAACGCCTACTCGTAATCGTTTTAGCCATGGCATTCGATCTTGCATTTGGTGATCCCCATGGTTTTCCTCATTTCGTCATTGGTATAGGGAAAGTTGTAACGTGGGGAGAGCGTTTTTTGAGGCGAAGATTTAGCGCAACAAAGAGCGCTGAAAAGATAGCAGGGGCCTGCTTAGTCATCTTTGTGTGCCTGCTTTGTTTTGGTATCAGCATAGTATTAAAGCACGGGTTCGCATGCGCTCATCCTTACTTAGGTTTAGCTTTCGAGGTTTTTGTGGCTTGGCAGTGCTTGGCTTTGCATTCCTTATGTAAAGAAAGCATGAAAGTTGCGCATCATTTTGAAGTTGGTGACATACCGCAAGCAAGGCAAGCCTTGTCTATGATTGTAGGCCGCGATACAGCTGCTTTAGATGAAGAGGGTATTTGCCGTGCGACTGTTGAAACGATAGCAGAAAATAGCTCTGATGGTGTCATAGCGCCCTTGCTCTATCTCGCACTGGGTGGGGCACCGTTGGCGGTCCTTTACAAAGCAATAAATACGATGGATTCGATGATTGCCTACAAGAATAAACAGTATCTATACTTCGGATACAGTGCCGCGAAACTTGACGACATCGCCAACTTTGTCCCTGCGAGGCTGACCGCCCTCTTAATGATAATCGTGGCACCGCTTATTCGTCTTAATGGCAAAAACGCCTTTCGCATCTTCAGACGCGACCGCTTCAAGCACAGCAGCCCCAACTCGGCACAAAGCGAAGCTGCCGCCGCGGGTGCCTTAGGCATTCAACTGGGAGGAAGCGCTTATTATGCGGGTAAAATCGTACAAAAACCTAGCATCGGAGATGCTACACGCAGGATAGTTGTAGGCGATATAGCTAAGACGAATATACTGTTGTATGCGACGAGTCTGCTTTGTTTTGCCATCATTATTATGGTTTGGGGGTTGATTGTTTATTTATGACACACGGTGGTGATATCTATACTTATTATGAAGAATTTGGTCACTGGCCGTTAGATTTTTCGGCGAATGTAAATCCAGCCGGCGTACCGGACAGCGTACTGTCAGCGCTGAACCATGCGGCCAAGGAAGCGGATCTGTATCCCGACTTACAATGTCGTACACTGAGTGCCGCTCTGGCAGCGCATGAGCAAGTGACTGCAGACTGGATATTATGCGGGAATGGTGCAGCTGATTTGATTTGGCGTTATGTCTTGGCGCTTCGCCCGACCAAGGCCTTGATTGTTAGCCCAACTTTCGTGGAATATGAAATTGCCTTGCGCCACTCTGGCGCTGAGGTTAAACATTTTCTTTTAAAAGAAGAGAATGACTTCAGCTTAGACGAAAGTATTTTTTCTCATTTGACGAAAGAAACGGAACTTTTATTTCTTTGCAACCCCAACAATCCCAATGGCAAAAGCATAGCCCCCGCACTATTAAATAAAATACTTGCACATTGCCACGAACAAGATATACGCGTCTTTTTAGATGCATGTTTCATGGGTTTTCTTGATGAAAGGCAGTCGTTGTCACCGAGTTCGCTGCTCGCTGATTATCCCAAGCTCTTCATTCTGAAGGCTTTCACAAAACTCTATGGCATGGCAGGCGTGCGCTTAGGCTACGGCCTATCTTCGGACACGCGTTTGCTTGAGCACATGCGTGCTGCAGGTCCACCTTGGCCTGTGTCCTCTTTAGCACAAGCAGCGGGTTTGGCCGCGCTTAAGGATACAAATTACCTTGAGGAGTCGCTGCGTTTGGTAGCAGAAGAACGTAGTTTTCTGACTAACGCATTACCAGAATTAGGACTTAAGGTTTATCCTTCTGAAACAAATTTCCTCATGTTCTATACTGAACACAAAACATTGGTCGACGCAATGCGCAGTCAAGGCATCCTGATTCGTGACTGCAGTAATTATCAGGGTCTGCGTGCAGGTTTCTATCGCATAGCCGTTCATAGACGCGCTGAAAACCTGATGCTTCTCAAAGCGTTAAAACAAGCACTACAGATGTAGACAATTAGTCGCAAAGAAATTTATGGAGTATATTATGGCAAAACGACTCATGATCCAAGGAACCATGTCCAGTGCAGGCAAAAGTCTCATCGCCGCTGGTTTTTGCCGTCTTTTCAAACAAGATGGTCACCGTGTCGCACCCTTCAAAAGTCAAAACATGGCTTCGGCATCGCATATCTGTGCAGACGGTGGGGAAATATCCGTCGCTCAAGCTTACCAAGCAGAGGCTGCTGGCCAAGAAGCAACTGTCTTTATGAATCCCATCTTGCTCAAACCCAGTTCGGAAATGGGTAGTAAAGTGTATGTGCTAGGCCAGTATATTAAAGAAATGCAGGCTACCGACTATTTTGCTTATAGAAAGCCGCTTCGCACTTTAATCGTTGACATCTTTCGCGGTTTAGCGCAGGCCAACGACATTGTCGTCTTGGAAGGAGCAGGTAGTCCAGCAGAAATAAATCTCAATGAAAATGATATCGTCAATATGGGTATGGCAAAAATAGCCAACGCACCCGTCATCCTTGTCGCGGATATAGACAGAGGCGGTGTTTTCGCAGCGATTTATGGGACGGTGATGCTTTTGCCAAAAGAAGAGCGCGCACGCATAAAAGGTGTGATTATCAATAAGTTTCGTGGCGAGCTTACGCTTCTCGAAGGTGGGCTGAGGATGATTGAGGAAAAGACAAATATTCCTGTTCTTGGCGTCATACCCTATCTTCAATTAAGCTACGACACCAAAGAGGAACGCGAAGCAGCCTATGAAACGGTCGCGGAGAGCTTGCGTACATATGTAGACATAGAAAAAGTCTATCGCATGATGGAGGAACATCCCGATGAGTAGAACGGGCCTGATGCATTTGTACTATGGTAATGGCAAAGGCAAGACCACGGCCGCCCTCGGTCTCGCGCTACGCGCTTCGGGGCACAGACAAGCTGTCGTCATCGTACAGTTTTTAAAGAGTCAAACAAGCGGCGAATTGCGGCAATTGGCTACATTGCCTGAGGTGCTTGTCCTACGTGGGAGTGGGAGTTCAAAGTTTGCTTTTGCTATGAATGAAGAGGAAAAGGCCCAGACGCGACAAGTGCATGACGACAATCTTCGCACAGCCTGGGATTTGGTTTCCCAAGGAGCGTGTGACCTTTTGATTTTGGATGAGGCGCTGGATGCTTATCAGCTGGGATTGTTGGATGAAGACTTGTTCAAGAAGGTCATTTTTGAGCGACCTGAACATCTAGAGTTAGTCATTACGGGTCATAAGCCTACAGCTTGGGTTAGCCAAGCTGCAGACTATGTGACCGAAATGGTGAAACACAAACATCCCTATGATGGGGGTGTAGCGGGGCGAGAAGGGATTGAGTATTAGACCCCTTAGCGTTTTGCTGAATGCTCCAATGCACGTGCACTCATGTGCTGCAGATTCACCAAAGGTGTAACTGGTGCAAGGTCGCAGCCAGGTGCGATAACGAAACCATCTCCTTCTTGCAAAGCATCCACAATAGCATCGACTTCTTGATCAACTAGCTCTTTGTCGCCGTTGACCAAAACGTCTACAGTGTGGAGATTGCCTAGCAGCGCGTAGTGTCCGCGCGCTACTTCAAGGGCGTAAGGAATTTCAATACGATCGAATGAAAAACCGTCTAAAGCGACTGTTTTGAGTGGCTCTAAACGTGTTGTTGTATTACCACACATATGGATGATCACATATTTGGCACGCTTTTTCAGATGTTCAACTAACTTTCTTTGATATGGGAGCGAGAACTCCTCATAAATGTCAGGACTAATCATGTCAGGAGAGGACACGGGGTCTGCCAGCATCATAACTTCGGCACCGGCATCGATGATGAGGTCGCCATAGATTTTGGCAACGCGCAACGCGTAATCCAAGAGTTTGTGGACGTTTTCTTCATTATCTTCGTCCAACGTTGCGACTAGGAAGTCTTGCACACCTAGCATCATGGCAGCCAAAGTGTAAGGTCCGGTATCACTGCTTGTGACATATTTATCGTCGCCGGCAGCCTCTTTTATCAACTTCGTTTGTTCAATAATCGCCTGGATACCAGGGTCATTCGCCAAATCTTCACGAATCTCTTCATCTGTTTTCGTGAGCGTATCCGCGTCTTCAATATCGGGAATCAACGGCACGGTTATCTCGCCAGGTTCACCGACTTTGTCAAAACTCATTTCGCAACCGGCACCTTGTGTAATTGGTCCAAAACCGCCAAAGGTCGACCACACCAGATCACTACTCCAATCTTCTGCAGCCTTAACCATAAGTGAGGCACCATAGTCTTCGTAGCCCATCATTTCGGCAAAAGAAATCCCTGCCTGCCGAATCACCCAGATTCCTCCATCCATCGCACAAGTTGCGATCCCATTGCCTTTCATTGCTTTGTCAAAGCGTTCTTTTGAAGTCATAGTCAGCCAAGCTCCTTTCTAATAAACACATGTGTATCTTCTGAATTCTAATTTGCATTGATTTTCTTAGGGTATCTATAAATTATTATATACTAATTAACTAGGAGATGGACAAGTTGCATTGCCTGGATAGATTATTCAGAGTATTCTATAGGTGTGGTCAAATCGTTTTGCCATACATATTAACTTTTACGTGATAGAAAGGGACTTACTATGATTATTTATGATTACGCCATAAAAATGGAAGAAGATGGCGAACAGTACTACCGTGAACAAGCTGAGAAAGCCCCAACAAAAGAGATAGCAGACATTTTTATTTTGTTGGCAGAAGAAGAGGAAAAACATGCCGAAGTGCTGCGTGTCCATGACAACTACACCGAGGATTCCTACCGCCAAATGGAAAGAAATTATGACTTTAATTTGTTTGAGCAGCAGCTTGCCCTACTTTACGATGAGCCCTATATTAGCCCACGCGAAGTTTTCACACATGCCGTTGAGATGGAACAAAAGAGCATAGATTTGTACGAGGATTTCCTTTCCAAAGCTACGGATGAAGCAGACAAGACGCTCCTGAACTTTCTTGTTGGTCAAGAAATTCAGCATCGTGATTTGTTCCAGAAACTCTTAGACAGAGATGAAGTGTAAAAGTATTTTCAGTTGGAAGTACTGATATACTTGCCTTACTTAGATCATATTTCAAAAATCAGAACGCGAGAAGCAGTTTTCGGTTCTGATTTTTTTACGCTCGTTTAACACTCCCTTAACGCTGCGCTGTTAATCTTTAATTAGTAATGGTAAGCGCAAAAGCATGAAAGATGGTCTACAAACAATCATAGCAACAATCGCGGCACTACTAGCCTTTTTTGGCTTAGGCTTCTTGTTCCAACTGCCCCTGCTCCTGGCAGCTGTTCTAGCTCTGGCTACTTTCTTTGGCGTGTATCTCGTGTCAAAGCCTCAGATAAAGATTGGTCATATTAATCTTGATGCTCTGCCAGACGGCGATGCGCTGAGAGCACTCATGGAAGATGCAAAAGAAGATATGCAAGCCATCGAGGCAGCTACAAAACAGATAACGCACGTTCAAATTAAAGAGCAAAGCGTACAACTCCACCGCACCGGAATCAACATTTTGGAATACCTACAGGAACACCCCGATCGCATTTCGGCAGCTAGGCGCTTTTTTTCTTACTACCTAGAGACCGCTCGCAATATCCTCGAGAAATATTTGAAATTCCAAAAAACCGAGCTGCGAACCGAAGAAGTACTTTCCGTCAACAAAGCCACGCAACGTGCACTTCCTATACTAAATCAGGCATTTGAAAAACAATTCACGCGTCTAATCAGTAATGACATCATGGATATAGAAGCAGACATTCAATTGCTCGAAACCACACTCATGTCGGAGGGAAAATGAAAAGTAAACACACCGTTTGGATTGGACTTGCAATATTAGTTTTAGTTGTTGGCATCACTGTCGGTTTTATTGTCTTGCGCGGAAACAAGCCACAAGTACGTACCTTGGCAGGTTTCGTGGGTGGCGAGAAAATTCATTTTTTGGAGAATCCGCAGGTCCAGAAGATTCTTCTAGATGACTATGCAATTAACTTGGATATTTACAAGGCTGGATCGATAGACATGGTTAGGGCGGATCATGCTGGCAAAAGTTTCCTCTTCCCCTCGAACCAAACCGCTCTTGAACTCTATGAAACCACCATTGGCAAGCCTTACAAGCAAGATATTATTTTCAACACACCGATCGTTCTCTATTCACACAAAATGGTTGCTGACAAGCTTGTCGCGGCAGGCTTGGCAAACAAAAATGGCGAAGTCTACACGGTCAACATGCAAGCGATGAGTGATGCTTTGAAAGCCGACAAGAAGTGGACAGACATTGGAGTAAACGAACTGTTTGGGCCGATTACTATCGACACGACAGACCCGTCAAAATCGAACTCTGGCAATATGTTTTCTGGTCTATTGGCGAACATGTTGAATGGGGGAAGGGTGCTTACGACGGCGGACTTAGGGACTGTTTTGCCAGAATTAACGAAAATCTTTGATAAGCTTGGCTACATGCAAACCTCGTCTTCGGATCTATTCAGTCAGTTCTTGACCACAGGCGTAGGCAACAAGCCTATGATTGCGGGCTACGAAAATCAACTACTAGAATTTTCTAAAATGCAGAGCGCAGCCTGGCCGGAAGTGAAATCGGATTTAGTCATTTTATATCCCGAACCAACAGTTTGGTCCACGCATATTCTGATTGCTTTAGATGCCGACGGGGCAGATTTAATTACTGCCTTGCAAGATGAGCGTTTACAAAAAATCGCCTGGGAGCAACACGGCTTCCGCACGGGGGTTTATGGTTCAGCGACGCAGGCGGGGCAGTTTGATGTGCCTGGAGTTGCAGAAAATATCACACGTATTATACAGATGCCTAATCAAAAAACGATGGAGCAGATAATTACTGCTTTCGAATAAAATTTGGAGGATACACAGATGTCAAACATATCTTTAGATGATCTTAAGGCAGGTAAGTCCATGCTCTTTACAACGACTGCTGTAGACGAACTAGAAGTGCTTGAGGAGACACAGCAAACCTTGAGTGTCGAGCAACGTAGCAAAGTTGATGCAATTAAGAAAGATATCAATCTTTTGGATTCTCAGCAGATGGTTACGTATGGCGTAGGGGCTCAAAGGCAGATTACCGATTTTGCCGATAATATTCTTAACAAAGTGCGTGCCAAAGACGCCGGTCACGTTGGTGAAGTGATGACAGATTTGATGGTGACGGTTAAAAGCTTAGAAATCGACAATTTAAACGGTGATGGTGGATTTTTGTCCAAACTTCCTTTTGGCAATACGTTGAAACGGTTTATGGCAAAATACCAAACGATCGATATGCAGATTGAAAAAATCGAGGATGAACTCGATAAGTCTCGTATGTCTCTGTTGAAGGATATCGGCATGTTTGATCAGCTCTATCAGAAGAATTTGTCCTACTTTAAGGATTTAGAGCTTTTGATTGTGGCTGGTGATGAGAAGGTGAAAGAGGCACGGACGGAGGTTTTGCCAAAATTAGCAGCAGAAGCGAAGGCGACTGGCGATCAAATGGACGCTCAACTTGTCAGTGACTTTGAAAATACGATCGACCGCTTTGAGAAAAAGGTACATGATCTGAAACTGAGCAAAACAATCGCCATTCAGACCGCCCCACAAATTCGTTTAATCCAAAACAACGACAAGCTTTTGGTAGATAAAATTCAGACTGCGATATTGAATACCATCCCACTTTGGAAAAACCAAATTGTTATCGCACTAGGCTTACAGAACCAAGCTAACGTTTTAAAGATGCAGCAGAAAATTGGCGAAACAACCAACGACCTGCTGAAGAAAAATGCCGAACTGCTGAAGCAGAACACTATCGAAACAGCGCGTGAAAGTGAAAAGGGGATAGTCGAAATCGAAACGCTGAAGAAAGTGAATACCGATTTAATCGAAACAATTGACGAAACGATGAAGATTCACCGCGAAGGTCGTGCTGCCCGCCAAGCTGCTGAAGTTGAACTGGTACAGATTGAAAACCAACTTAAAGAAACCTTAATCCGAAACACGGAAGTGCGTTAACCCGAGGCGCGCGTTTCTTGCAGTTTTTTGTATAATACAAGAAAGTAAGTTGGAAATTGCATAATCGGGAGGAAGATTGGATGGAACTGACAAGTCAGGATTGGAAGCATCTGCAAAACGGCAGCGATATTCGCGGCGTGGCGATCAAAGGTGTGGTGAATGAGCCGGTTAATTTGACCGCGCAGGTGGCCTATGCAATTGGGGCAGGTTTTGCCAAATGGCTCGCAGAGAAGAAAAATCAAACTTTATCAAGCTTGAGGATAGCCGTTGGACATGATTCGCGTCTGTCTGGCAAAATGCTCCAGAACGCCCTTGCCTCAGGCATGCAACAATCAGGGTGCAGCGTGACTAGTTTTGGGCTCGCTTCCACACCGGCGATGTTTATGTCGACCGTTCAAGAAGGCTACCTGTTTGACGGTGCCGTCATGATTACCGCAAGCCATCTGCCTTTCAATCGCAATGGTTTTAAATTTTTTACAGCAGATGGCGGTTTAGAGAAAGCTGATATTACGCAGATTCTTGCCTATGCCGAAGCTGTAGAAGCACCGTTCATGATTGAGAATCTGTATTTGGATACCATGGATTTTATGTCGGTGTACGCACAAAATCTCGTAGACATCGTGCGGAAAGGTGCGGCGGATCCGGTCAATTACGATACACCATTGGCAGGCTTGCGCATCTTAGTGGATGCGGGTAATGGGGCAGGGGGTTATTTTGCCAATAAAGTTCTAGAACCTCTTGGTGCCGATACGACGGGTAGTCAATTTTTGGACCCGGATGGTTCCTTCCCAAATCACATTCCGAACCCCGAAGATGCGGCAGCGATGGAAAGTGTGCGTCAGGCTGTGCTCGATAATAAGGCCGACCTAGGCATTATTTTCGATACAGACGTGGATAGAGCTGGGGCTGTTGATGCTACTGGCAAAGAGATAAACCGCAATCGTATCATTGCCTTGATGGCGGCGATTTTACTGGAAGAACATCCTGGCACAACCATCGTTACAGACTCGATCACATCTGATGAATTAGCACTGTTCATTGAAGATTTGGGTGGTGTCCATCATCGTTTTAAACGTGGTTATAGAAATGTCATCAATGAATCGATTCGCTTGAATAAGCTTGGTACGGATAGTCAACTCGCGATTGAGACTTCTGGACACGGTGCCTTAAAGGAAAACTACTTCCTTGATGATGGGGCCTACATGATTGCTAAAATCTTGATAAAAACGGCCAAGCTGCACCGGGAAGGAAAATCTATCGACAGCTTACTCTCGAGCCTAAAAGACCCTGATGAGGCGGCTGAATATAGATTGCGCATCACAGAAGCTGAGTTTAAAGCAGTAGGTGAGAACGCGCTTGAGCACGTCAAACTTGCTGCGGCAGAACGTCCTCATTGGAATGTTGTACCTAATAATTACGAGGGCATTCGCATCGCTTTTGATAAAGAGAAGGGTGATGGCTGGTTCCTTCTACGCATGTCTCTACACGATCCGATTATGCCTTTGAACATTGAGTCTAGGGCTGCTGGAGGGGTAGATGCAATTGCCGCTCAGCTCCTGGAGGTGCTGAGGGAAGTAGAAGGTTTGGATGTTTCGCTCTTAGAGAAGTGATTCTTCTATAGAGTGTGCGTGTTTGGTATGGGTTAGTTCTTTTTGCCAGTACTTTGTTTGTCTTTATAAGCCGCGATAGCGCGTCTTGTTAAAATCAGGCCAAGTACAGTGGTGACAAAAATTGCCGACAGTCGGATGCGTAGATCCATGCTGCTGTCAAAAATACTGTAGATTGCCGCGATAAAGCAACAAACGGCTAGTAAAACAGGCATATAAATATAATATGCCTGGCTATGTTCTTGATTTGTGGTGGTTTTCTTTTCTTCGGTGTCCATTTTGCCCCCTAGATGCGTTTCTTGGAGATAACTTTAACACACCAAATACACTTACAACAGTGTAAGTTTAGGTTGGAGAAATGGCTACTTAATTAAACCAAGTGTGCTTGGTTCTTAATTGAGCTCGAATAAGTCCGAGGGGTAAACTCTTTCGTCATAAGGCCACTTTTAATCAAAGAGACTTTCACAGAAAATTCTAATTTGTCTCTTTCTCTCAGCAGTAATGTCGGTGTCAATCATGAACTGGCCAGTTTCGGTAATCTCGTATATGAAATCACCAATACAAGCACTTGAAGGGATACAGATTGCAGGGACTTTTATAACTCGTTGACGTGCTGTTTCGAGTTCTACCCACTCAGAGTTTATTTCGATAACGAAACCTCTGGTCATGGTGCGCCTCAACGAACAATCTGAAATTAACAGAAGCGAGAATGATGTTGCTATTCTAATGATAGTATATAGTGCCAGATTAAGCTATGTTTACTATGCATAGGTTTGGAGTTTGGTTTTCAGGTTTGGCCAAAAAAGTCGCTCTCGTAGCGCTGGTTCCTTAACAGAAAAAACCCGAAAGGCCTACAATAACGGGCTTTCGGGTTCTTTTGGCGGAAAGAGAGGGATTCGAACCCTCGGAGGCTTGCACCTCGCCGGTTTTCAAGACCGGTGCCTTAAACCAGCTCGACCATCTTTCCAAATTATGTCTAATGAACTGACTTGCGAAGCATATCATAACCTCTCAAATCGTGTCGTGTCAACAGCTCAGCGCTTCTTTAACTTAAACTTCGAGACCATTAAAACTCCAAAGAACAATAGGAGAAAACAATAGACATAAACGGATATCTCACGAGCGAGTAACATTAAAAAGGCTAAAACCATCCCTGCCAATGTAATGGGCAGACCCTCGAAAGCGCCTTCGGACAAGCCGTGAATATTGTAACGAGCTAACCTAAAGATTCCGCATACAATATAAAAAACCACAGTAAAAGTTAAAATAATTTTCACAACCCCAGGCACAAGCGGCTTAATCATGCTCATGTAAATAAGCATGGCGGGAGCAACCCCAAAGCTAATGCTGTCGCCCAAAGAATCGAGTTGTACGCCAAGTTCGGAACTAGTTCCAAGCCTACGCGCTACGACGCCATCATACCGATCAGCAACGGACGCAAGTCCGATTAAAGCGATAGCCCAACGAAAACGAGAATTGATAGAAAGTATTATCGAAATAGTGCCAAAGACGACATTCAAAAGGGTTAGAAAATTCGCTATATTACAACGTAAAAAGCCGTCTTTCAATTCTGGCATTTCTGGGTTCATTTACTGTCCTCTTCTAAAATTCTTAAACCAAATGTTTAATACCACTTATCTTGACGTATAATAGCACAATGAACGCGCGCATTTTCAAAGTTTTGATTAATTTTTGCAATACCAAGCCATTCAACTGGCTCTTAACGCAGTTTACCCAAGCTAGAATAAGTAAGCTTTTCATACCCAAATACATTCGGATGTTTCAAATCAATACGGAAGAAATCAAGCAAGATCTGGAGCAGTTCAAGAGTCTGAACGCTTTTTTCATTCGTGAACTTCTGCCTAACGCTAGGCCAATCGCCACGAATCCCGAGCACATTATTTCTCCTGTTGATTGTAAACTTGAGACTTCTCAAACAATCACTCCGGACGCCCAGTTTACTGTTAAAGGACAAACGTTGAGCCTAGCTGAACTGCTGGGGAATCACACTACCGCCTCGCGCTTCAATGACGGACACATCTTCGTGCTTTATCTAAGTCCCGCGGATTACCATCGCATCCATGCGCCCTTTGATAGCAGGCTTTTGCAGCGCTATGCTCTTGGCAAAAAGTCCTGGCCCGTCAACGACAACGGCCTAAAATATGGCCCCCGCCCACTTTGCACCAACTATCGCATTATTAATCTTCTGGCTAACGATGCCGCCGCAATTTTTGTTGGCGCCACCAATGTTAATTCTATCGTTTGCAACACAGAAGAAGATTGGCAAAAAGGCAAAGAAGTAGCCTACTTCCAATTCGGTTCTACAGTTATCTTACTATTCACAAAAGCTCAAATAACTTCTCTAAAACAAGCCGGTGATCGTTTAAAAATGGGTGAAGCACTAGCTAAATTTAATTAAAATGTGCTGACCAAAAATCCAATTGAAAAAAATAAATAAGTAGCAGTTAGCCATTGACAATTCGGGTTAGCTAGAGCAAACTAAGGGCATAAGAATTGCCTATGGCTAACTCTCGCTTGAAATAGCTTTGTTTTGCCAAAAAAGAGACGGAGAATCATGTGCGAACATTGAAGGATATAAAAATTGGAGAGACGGCCGTTGTTAAGAAATTACACGGTGAAGGGGCGGTAAGACGCCATATTATGGATATGGGAATCACAAAAGGTACCCATATATTTGTTCGTAAAGTAGCGCCGTTAGGGGATCCGATTGAGATCAACTTGCGTAGTTATGAGCTTACTTTGAGGAAAGAAGACGCGGCGAAAATTGAGGTAGAAGAAGTAGTGGAGGATGTGTTCGAATGAGTATTACCATAGCTCTAGCGGGCAATCCCAATAGTGGAAAGACCTCGCTTTTTAATGACCTAACCGGAAGTACGCAGTATGTTGGAAACTGGCCGGGTGTTACGGTTGATAAAAAAGAGGGCAAGCTAATCGGCGACAAGGATGTCGTTTTGCAGGACCTGCCTGGAATATATTCGCTTTCGCCCTATACGACGGAAGAAATCATTGCGCGTAATTATTTGGTTGCTGATCCACCGGATGCCATCATCAACATAGTCGATGCATCTAATATTGAGCGCAATCTCTACCTTACGACCCAGCTCTTGGAACTTGGGATTCCGACAATCGTCGCTTTAAACATGATTGATATCGTGCGAAAGAATGGCGACAAAATCAACATGCATAAGCTCAGTAAGGCGCTTGGCTGCGAACTGATTGAGACTTCTGCCGTGAAAGGCGAAGGATCGAAAGTCTTGGCTGAGAAGGCATCGCTATTGGCAAAAGAAGCCCGAAAAACGGAACAACCTCATGTTTTCCAGGGTTCTGTGGAGCATGCACTGGCGCACATTGAGGAGACGATTGAAGATAAGGTGGATCCGCAATTGTTGCGGTTTTTTGCCATAAAAGTTTTTGAAAGAGACCCGCGCATAATCGAGGAAATTGGACTGAGCAAGGAAGATATCGAGCACATCGAAGAACATATCGTGGACTGTGAGCGTGAGCTGGACGATGACGCGGAAAGCATCATTATCGATCAGCGCTATAAATTTGTGGAAGGCATTATTGAGCAGTCTGTTGTGCGTGGCAAAACCATGGGCAGCCTCTCGACCTCCGACAAAATCGACAGCATCGTCACGAATCGTTATCTTGCCTTGCCTATATTCATTTTGGTGATGTTTGTGGTTTACTACATTTCCGTCACGCTGATTGGCACTATAGTCACGGATTGGACAAACGATGTCTTTTTCGGGGAATGGGTTTTGCCAGGCTTAAGCTCCTTGATGACTTCCATGAAAGTCGCGCCTGTCCTTAGTGGTTTGGTGGTGGACGGAATTATCGGTGGGGTAGGGGCCGTAATTGGGTTCTTACCGCAGATGATAGTCCTGTTTTTCCTGCTCTCCTTCTTGGAAGACGTGGGCTACATGACGCGCATTGCTTTTATTATGGATCGTATTTTTAGGAAATTTGGCTTGTCTGGAAAGTCGTTTATTCCTATGTTGATTGGCTCGGGTTGTTCAGTTCCTGGCATCGCTGCCAGCCGTACGATTGAGTCTGAGCGCGATCGCCGCATGACCATCATGACCACTTCGTTTATCCCTTGTGGTGCGAAGCTACCGATTATCGCGCTTCTTGCCGGAACCATTTTTGGTGGCGCATGGTGGGTGTCGCCGTTAGCTTATTTTGTGGGTGTTTTTGCCGTCGTCGTAAGCGGGATTATGCTCAAAAAAACGAAGATGTTCAGTGGCAAAACCTCCCCCTTCGTCATGGAACTTCCGACATACCACTGGCCAAAAGCCAAGAACATCATTCGTACAACCGCAGACCGCGCCTGGGACTTTGTAAAGCGCGCAGGAACCGTTATCTTGCTTGCTTCAGTAGCTATTTGGTTCCTATCTACTTTCGGTTTTAACG
Source organism: uncultured Oscillospiraceae bacterium (assembly GCA_964574395.1). Classification (GTDB taxonomy): domain Bacteria; phylum Bacillota; class Clostridia; order Saccharofermentanales; family Fastidiosipilaceae; genus JAXGQD01. Next base: position 24,171 of record CAZNNL010000007.1, read on the forward strand.
ATGGTACGTTTGGATTGGTTGAGTCACAAGATCACTCTGTTCTAGCGTATGCCGGTCGTACTATTTCCTTTATTTTTGCTCCCCTCGGTTTCGGTCAGTGGCAAATGGTCGTAGCAACTCTGATGGGCTTATTGGCAAAAGAACAAATCGTCGGCACACTTGGCGTCCTCTATGGCGTAAGCGTCAACGCCTTGGATATTGTCGAGAGCGGTGCTTATGCAAGTTTCTCTGGCTTGGCCGCACAACTGACGACTGTTAGTGCGTTTTCGTTCTTAGTTTTCAACTTGCTCTGCGCGCCATGTTTCGCAGCGATTGGGGCTATTAAAAGGGAGATGAATAGTGCTAGGTGGACCGTTTTTGCCATCAGCTATTTAACGATTTTCGCCTACGTCATAGCCCTCATCATTAACCAAATCGGGCTCTTCATCGGGACAGGACAATTCACCTTGTGGACCGGTATCGCAGCCTTCTGTCTAGCGACCATATTATATTTCTTGTTTAGAAAAAATCCTTATCAAGAGGAACTGAATCCTCAGCTCAAATTTAAAGCATCAAAGGAGATGGCAAAATGATCCAATTCATCCAAAACAACATCGGTACCATCTTGGTTTCCATATTACTCTTAGTCATACTCGGTCTTGCGGCCTACAAAATCTATCGCGACGACAAGGCTGGCAAAGGCGGTTGCTCTGGCTGCACACGCTCCTGTGGCGCCTGTCAAATTCCTGAAATCGACCGACATTAATCTGTGAAATTTTCGCAAAAGATTTTACGTTGGCAGCCCGCGAATACGGTATAATTAGTAATTATGTTCGAGTTGTTGAATTAAACTTTTCACAGCTCAGTAGGAGGCACTATGGACTTATCAAAAGAACTACAAGGCATGCTTTCTAACAGCGATTTGTTTTCACGATTAGGGAAAACAGTTGGTGTTGAAGATGCCTCACAAATTGGCCAAGCAGCACAACTCGGAATTCCTGCGCTACTCGAAGGCCTTAGTAAAAACGCTCAATCCCCGGAAGGTGCCAAATCCTTGGCAGATGCACTTGATTACCACGCTGACAAAAGTCCTTATGATCTCGACAACATTGATCAAGTAGACGGTGGAAAAATCCTTGGACACATCTTTGGAAACAACACAAGCGGCGTCGCAGATCAGCTCTCAGCACGCTCTGGACTTACGGCTTCACAGTCAAACGGTCTATTGGCCATGTTGGCACCAATATTGATGAATATGTTAGGTAAAGAAAAGAAGCAAATGGGCCTTCCTACAGAAGACTTATCCATGCTCACAGGCGGTTTGGGTAAACAACTCTTAGGCGATGCTGATGGCAAAAGCATCCTCAGCCACCTAACCGACCTACTAGACAAAAACAAAGACGGCAGTGTCATCGATGACCTCAAAGGTATGCTTGGTGGCCGGTTCCACGATTGATTAAGCACCAAGCTTCTTATTTCGAAGTTAGGATTTTGATTAGACTTATTAAAAAAACCGGAGAACGAAAGTCTCCGGTTTTTTATGTTTCATTGTTGTTTTCTATCGCTAGAGAATGGTGAAGTTTTTATTGTATGTTCTACTGGGCGATAGGACCTAAGTCTAGTAAGTGTTCAACTGGTCCTAAAAAATCTGGGTTGTCTGAGGTAACGAGCAGTAGCAAGTTATTTCCGTCAAACATCAAACTCTTCTCATTAACATCTGAGGGCTTGAGCATGACTTTGTTTAACGGTTCATCCATCGCTTTCAAGAGTTCGTTAGCTTTTTTCACTAGATTCGCGTTGTCTAATTTGAAGCGAGACATTAGTTCCTTGTAAGTGATAACATGTCCGTCGCGACTGTCAATATTAATGGTAAAATACTCTGACGGACCATATTCACTACGATAACCACCCGCTCTGAGTTCACTAAAGATGGACTGTAGTCCACCTGAATTATTTAGGTTCATTGTTTGGTGAATGACAACGCTGACACGTTTGCTACTATCCTTGAGCGCGGCTTCTTTCTCTTTTGTAAAACGATCCCAATACTCGTTTACATTCTTCATTTTTAGCTTAATCGCATCTTCAATCTCAGCTTTGACTTGAGGATTATCGGACTCGATTACAGGAGTTGACATGTAGCTCCCAGAATACTCATCGACAATTTCCTCACCATCCCACACTACAAAATTTTCTTCAATTGTTTCGAGGCTAATCTCTAGCTTAGGCTTTTCTGCTACCGTAGCTTTTGTAGTGGTGGTAGTAGTAGGGGGCTTTGTCGTTTCTGACGTAGTCGCGCTAGTGGATTCACTGCTTTGGGTAGTAGTGCTGTCATTTGATTCAACTTCACTAGGCTTAGATTCAGTGCTTTCAACTACAATTCCTGTAGTTGTTGTGCTAGGTATCAATGCTTGACAAGCAGTTAGGATCAAGAGGCTTGTACTAAGAAGAAGCACGATTGCTTTCTTATAAATAGGGCCGTTCTGTTTCATATGTTTCTCCTTGATGGTGTGCAGCAAGATCTACTTACGACAGCTGATAGGAGCGCTATCAGATGAAGACTGATAGAAAAATATTTTCCCTAATTATAATGTATTTTGTCACTTGAGTGTCAACTTTTCAGGCTACTGCAGCCACCAACTTTGCTAGGCAGATTCGGCTTGTTTTTTGCTTGGTAATACGGTTTCCTGCATGAATTGTTCGATTATCGCACCAGTTGGGCAGGTTGTAGCGCATGCGCCACAGTTGATGCAGCCTTCGGGGTCGATAACAGCGACGGAGGCTTCCATGCTGATAGTGTTTGTTGGGCAGGCTTTGACGCACTTGGTGCAGCCGATGCAGGAGACTGTGCAGACTTTGCGAGTGCTTGCTCCAGGTAATGGGTTTCTGCAGCGAACGCTGAAGCGCTTCTCTGGGTCTTGCATAGTGATGAGTTTTTTGGGGCAGGTGATAACACACTTTTCGCAGCCCTTGCAGCGTACCGGGCTGATGACGGCCAAGCCATTTATTAGATCGATAGCTCCGAAGGGGCAAGCTCTTTGGCAGTCACCTTTGCCTAGACAACCGAAGTCGCACGATTTTTGACCGTTGAAGACTTGGGCAGCAGCCATGCAGGAGTCGATTCCTACGTAGGTGTATTTTTCACTTGCTTTGGATTTGTCTCCGTTGCAACGTACGACGGCAACTTTGCGTGAGGAAAGAAGGTCGACTTGCACGCCCATGATTTTGCCGATGTTTTGAGCGGTACTTTCGCCACCAGGTGTGCAGAGCGTCAGTTCAGTTGTACCTGCCACGACTGCAGCTGCGTAAGCATCGCAACCTGCTTGGCCACAAGCGCCACAATTGGCCCCGGGCAAAGCATCACGCACCTCATCGATACGCGGGTCAGTTTCAACATAAAAGATTTTCGCTGCGTAGCTCAGTATTACACCAAAGACTAAACCTAATCCGGCCATGATACCTACCGCGCTGATTATTTTTGTAAAATCCATAGTTTTCCTTTCTTTTCAGTCTATGCCAGTCCAGTAAATCCAAAGAAGGCTAATGACAGTAGGGAAGCGGCGATAAGGGAAGCAGGGAAGCCTTTGAATGAGGGAGGAATGTCCGCCATTTCAAGGCGCTCACGGATACCTGAGAAAATCACGATCGCAACCATAAAGCCAAAGCCAGCAAACGTACCGTTCAAGATGGACATCAATAAATCTAGGTTTTTATCGATGTTTAAAATACATACACCTAAGACAGCACAGTTAGTTGTGATGAGCGGTAAGTACACGCCCAGAGCTTTGTACAAGCCAGCACTTGTCTTTTTCAAGAATAGTTCAACGAATTGGACCAAGGCCGCAATAATTAAGATAAAGGCTAATGTTTGAAGATAGCCTAAACCCAGAGGATCTAGTATCCAAGCTTGTAACATCCAAGTTATGGCGGAAGAAACAGCCATGACGAAGACAACTGCGGCACCCATGCCAACTGCAGTAGATGTTTTCTTGGAAACACCTAGAAATGGGCAGATACCAAGGAATTTGACGAGAATAACGTTTTCAATAAATACCGATGTGATGAATGCAGTAAAAATTGCTTCAATCATTATTGATCTCCTCCTTTTTCAGTCGCTACGTTTCCGTTAGATAGTGTTTCGCTAAGTTGAGCCGAGTCGCTGTTGGGGCAATTTTCGCTTTCGGCGCAATCGCTACAACCAGAACCTTTGCTCAGGTCAACTTTAACTAGCTTTAATCTATTCATTAAAGCAATCAAGAGTCCGAAAGTGATGAAGCCGCCGGGTGGCAGAATCATGATTAGCGCGGGGCTGTAAGAAGCACCTAAAATGCTGAATCCAAAAATTGAACCGGCGCCGATGAGCTCGCGGATAGAGGCCATGATGGTCAATGCGATGGTAAAGCCAAGGCCCATGCCAATGCCATCCATGGCTGATAGGCCGACCGTGTTTTTGCCAGCAAATGCTTCAGCACGTGCCAGGATGATGCAGTTAACAACGATTAAAGGAATATAAATACCTAGCGCTTGGTCAAGGGCTGGAACATAAGCCTTTAGCAGCAATTGCACTATGGTAACGAAGCCAGCAATGATGGTGACGTAGGCTGGAATGCGCACTTTGTCAGGGATAATTTTTCGTAAGAGGGAAATCACGACATTAGAGCCAATCAACACAAAAGTGGTGGCTAAGCCCATGCCAACGCCGTTAATGGCGGAGGTTGTGACGGCTAATGTGGGACAAGTTCCCAATACGAGACGGAATATGGGGTTTTCTTCCCATAAACCGTTGAGAAGTGTTTTAAAAGGTTTGCCTTGCATTACTTAACGCCCTCCTTTGCAAGTTGCGCCGCAACGTCTAGGCCCGTTTGAGCGGCATTGGTGACGGCAGCAGAAGTGATGGTTGCGGATGCGATGGCGTCGATTTCGTTGGCAGCACCGGAGCCTAGACCGGGTTTAACGACGGTGAGGGCGGGGGTGCCGGTTTTGCCAGTAAAACGCTCATAAAATGAGGCTTCGGCAGCATTAGCGCCGAGCCCAGGTGTTTCTGTGTTGCTAATCAGACGCAGACCGGAAATGCTGAGATCTTCCGCTTTAACGCCAAGCATGACTTTGATTGGACCGCCATAACCTTTAGTGTCGACGATGAAGACATAGCCGATGGTTTGGCCATCTTGTTCCGCTTGGAAGGCTTCTTGAACCTGGGCGGATGTATCCAATCCGGAAACATCGATGCTTGTAAATTTGTTCGCCTCTGGCAAGACCTCTTGCTGGAGGGCGACTTGATCAGCCACGGACCTAGCCGCGATGGTTGGCGCAGTGACCTGATAAACCAAGGCTAGAAGCAAGGTTGTAAAGAAGCAGATAAAGAAAAGTGAAATGGCAGGACTAAGCAGTTTTTTCATGAACTTTTATACCTCCAAACGTTTTGGGTGCAGTGAAGCGGTCAATCAGAGGAACAAGTAAATTCATAATCAGAATAGAATACGAAACACCTTCGGGATATCCTCCAAAACGCCTTATAACGAAGCTTAGGAAGCCACATCCTAGAGCAAAAATAACCTCACCCTTGATACTCATAGGCGATGTTGTGTAGTCATTCGCCATAAAGAAAGCGCCAAGCATCAAACCACCAGACATGACCTGGAAGAGAAAGTCGCCTTGCATAAAACCTTCTGGAGCAAAAGCTGTACCCAAAAGGCCAGCAGTCACCACGTAAATGACAGGAATATGCCAACTAATTACTTTTCTTAACAGAAGATATGCGCCACCAAGGAGAACGGCTAAGGTTGATGCTTCACCCAAACAACCGCCAACTTGGTTTAAGAAAAACTCCAAATGAGAGGGCATTTCCGCAGCGACGTGCGTCACGCCAGACGCAGCATCAACGGCTGCTTGGGCAATGTCTTGTTTATGCACGCTCAAAGGTGTAGCCGAAGATGCGATGTCCGCGCCTTTGATGACATATGTCGTCATCTGCACTGGCCAGGAAGCCATCAGCATCGCACGGGCCGCCAGGGCAGGGTTGATGAAGTTCGAGCCGATGCCACCAAAAAGCATTTTGACAATAATAATGGCAAAAGCAGAACCGACCACCATCATCCACCAAGGGACTAAGGAAGAAACGTTCAAAGCTAAAAGCAAGCCAGTAACCACGGCACTTAAATCACCAATGGTCTGAGGTTTTTTCATAAAGTGGTTCCAGAGATACTCGCTTAAAACAGCAGCAGCCATGGCGACCACCATCAGCACTGCGGCTCTCCAACCATAGTTGTAGACAGCAACTGCCGAGACAGGAACTAATGCGATTAGTACGTCGCGCATTAGTGTAGTGGTTGATGTTTCTAAGCGAATGTGTGGGGAGGAACCACCGGTTAATATAAGTTTGTTTTCTAATGTTTCAGCCATTTATTTCGCCTCCTGTGCTTCGGTTTTGCCATCCAAACCTTGCGCCTTCAATGCAATTTCTGCATTGCGCTTCGCAATATCGCGCACTTGTTGATTACGATATTTGGCTTTACCCATACGGAAAGATTGGACCAGATAACGCGAGGCAGGGCACATATAAACGCAAGACCCACATTCGATACAATCCATCAGATTGTGTTCGACGGCTTCCTCGTAGCGTTCGTTCGCGATTAGGAGGTTTAAGGCGAAAGGTTGCAGAGACATGGGACAGGCGATTGCGCACCTTCCACAACGGATACAGGCAGACTCCCGTCTTGTGTTAATTTCGTCTTTGCTCATCGCTAAGACCGCGTTCGTTTGTCTGAGCACGGTATTCTCTGGTGAAATTTGGGACACACCCATCATTGGTCCACCCATAATGACCTTGGCTGGTGTTTCCACAAAGCCTCCGCAGAAATCAAAGACTTCTTGAAGGGAAGTGCCCACAGGCACCCAGATGTTTTTCGGGTTCTTGATACATTTTCCATCCACGGTAATGCGACGGCGAATCAAGGGCATCCCTGTTTCAAAGTATTCGGCAAAATAAGAAACCGTATTCACACTCAGAACCAAGACGCCAATACTTGAAGGCAACTTTCCTGAAGGAATCTCACGCCCAGTCATGGCATAGATAAGCTGTTTTTCTCCGCCTTGAGGATAGAGTGTATGAAGACTCATAACATCAATATGTGGATCATCTTCAGCAGCTTTGATGAGGCGGTCAATAGCACCTTGCTTGTTGTCCTCAATTCCGATGATAGCTCTTTCAATACCGGTCATTTTCAGTGCGAGGTTGATACCTCTTATTACTTGAATTGGATTTTCGACCATCTCACGATAGTCTGAAGTAATATAAGGCTCACATTCAGCGCCGTTAATGAGTAGTACGTCAAACTTATCTGTTTTAGGTGGGGTCAGTTTGAAGTAAGTAGGGAAGCCTGCACCTCCGAGGCCGACTAAGCCCGAATCACGAATTGCTTGAATCATCTCAGCAGGTTCTTCGGTGGTGATCGGTTTTAAATCGGGATGTTTTTCCTGGAGGCCATCGGACTTAATGATGACCGAAGTAATGCGTTCTCCATTGGCTGCAGGTTCTGGTCTAACTGCTTCTACAATACCGGAAATCGATGCATGAATCGGAACAGACAGGGGAGCTTCGGAGTCACCTATGATCTGACCGACGAAGACGTGTTCGCCTTTGGCTACTGTGGGCGTACATTCGGCACCGATATGTTGCCGCATGGGTATGATAACTCTTTCCGGAATGGGCAGAACTTCTGACTCATGGTCAGCCGTTCGCTTATTCTCCGGTGGATGGATTCCACCTCGGATTTTCTTAATCGTTTTGAGCAAATAAGTCACCTCGTTTTTCTATTTGTCGTAGTTTTTTCCTGTTTCGAAAATTGCATACGTTTATGCTGCTTTTCATAGAAAATTGCTTCTGCAAGTTCGGCTGATTTGCATAAATCGAATCAATAAAAAACTAACAAATTAATGCAAACTGTCAACAGAATATTAGATAATTCATGCAATCGCGTCAAGTGCTGCACATCACTATTTTCAAACTTGTAGCAGTTAACAGTTTTTCTTGTAAAAAGTAGCTAATATGGACAAATCGTTTATAATACAATGTGAAAATTAAGCGAAAGCGGTATAGAGTTTGAAGAAAAATCTGCGTTATTACTTTGCCATGCTGGTAGGGAAGATGAGTCATTTTGCCTTAGGTTTAATTGGGAAGAATGCCTTTTATCCAGGAAAATTTGTTTACAACATTTGTCCAGACTTTCTGGGTATGATTGAGTTACCGAAAAAAATCATCGCCGTGACGGGTACTAATGGCAAAACCACAGTCACAAACCTCTTAGCCGACTGCTTCAAACAACTTGGCTATTCCTACTGTTCAAACGTTGCCGGATCGAACAAAGTGGCTGCCACCATCTCGCTGCTACTCGGTCATACGACCTGGACAGGAAAAGCCCAGTGTGATATTGCCCTACTCGAAGTAGACGAGAAAAGCACGGATAGAATCTTCAAACACATCCACCCTGACTACCTCGTTGTGACTAATTTATATAGGGATTCTTACAAGAATAATGGTCATGTTGAGTATATCGCTGATTTCTTAAACACCTACATCCCTGACTCCACAGAGCTCATCCTAAATGCAGATGATTTAGTAAGTTCTGGCCTTAAACCCAGCAACCCACGCAGCTATTTCGCGGTTGCGCCTTTAGATAATGAAATAGAAGAACGTGATTCCACCGTTAAAGATGCCCAAAGTTGCCCTGCATGCGACCACGTTTTGATACCTGAATTCGTGCGCTACCATCATATTGGGCGCTATCATTGTGCGCATTGTGGCTTCAAGAGCCCTACACCCAACTACTTAGCGACGGCGGCAAGCTATGCGGATAGCAGCATGCACGTAAAATATAAGGGAGAGGAAACTGCGTTTAGTTTTGCCATTAATAATGACACCGACGTGTATAACGCATTGGCTGCCATCACTCTTTTGTCCGAACTCGGTATTGCGCGTACGCAGATTCGCGACTTACTGGCGGGCTTAGCGGTGACAAAGTCTCGTTATGATGCGACAAACGTAGGCGATTTTTCTTTGACACTAATGATGGCAAAAGGAAGCAACCCCATCGCCACCTCCCGCGTCTTCGACTACATCCGCAAACAAGAAGGCCCCATCGGTCTCATCATCATGAATCACGAAATCGACCCTAACGAGCGCAATGTCGTCTTTACCGCCTGGTACTACGACACCGATTTTCAATATTTGGCCGTTGACACAGTCGCGCAAGTCGTGGCTGTCGGAAAGCAGATGCAAGATTTGAAAGCAGCCCTCCTTTTGTCAGGCGTGGCTGAAGAACGTATTACGCTATGTAGACATATCGCGGATAGCCCGGAGGCCTTGGATCTTAGTCGTCTACGCAATATTTATGTTCTTTACGACACAGAAACGACAGCTGCTGCACAAGCACTGAAAGAACCCATTTTAAAGAGACTGAGAGATTACGAGACGCGTGGAAACACTGTGGTCTCAGCGCAGGAGGCTAAGCATGGTTATTGAATTCTTGTATCCTGAGCTGGCCAACCTATACGGGGAATCGGGACACCGGCGCTTCTTAAAAATGCTATTTCCGGATGCGGAGTTTATTGAAACAAGTCTTTCGGACAGACCTGGTTTTTCGCAGAGAAAAATTGATTTTCTGTTTTTGGGTGCCTTGAGTGAACGTGCGCAAGAAAAAGTTATTCTCGCTTTGCTTCCCTATAAAGCGGCTTTGCTGAACTGCTTTGATGCTGGATGTCATGCGCTATTTACTGGAAATGCATTGGAAGTCTTAGGTCGGCAGATCGAGACGGACCAAGGGAAGATTATTCCTGCACTTGATCTGTTTCCATACACAGCCAGACGTCAAATGGATAAGCGGCTTAACTGCTTTTATATAGGAACTTTGTTCGGTGCATTAGCAGAGGAAGTGCAGGCGCAAGATTTTAATTCAGAAATCGTTGGTTTTAAGAGCCAATTCTCGCAGTGTTTCCCGCTTGCAGGCGAGGGGCTGGCTTATTTTTGCCAAACGACTAAAGGCTTTGGGATGAATGAAGCAGAAATTGGTGAGGGTTTCATTTATAAAAATGTCGTCGCGACATATCTTCTTGGTCCATTGTTAATTTTAAATCCTGACTTTACCAAGTCATGGCTTGGCAAAATATCCGAACTAACACCAAAACTACCCTTTGAAGAAACTTTACGCGCTGCTTTCGAGGCAAGGCTTGAAGATTTCCGAAAAGATGATACTGTTCTTTAGTAAGCAACGCAGCTGGGAGGGCACAAGATGTCAGACGAAAATAATACAAGCACCACGAAAACAAGCAGCCAAGGACGCCATCTCCACGATCCACACGATCATAAACCCACTCTTAAGTTTGGTGACTTATTTAAAACTACGGGAAAGTTTACTTGCGAAGTTTGTGAGGAGCCCATTGTTTATACGAAGCCTTGGTATATTGCTAATCGTGTTTGGTATTACATCTTTTTTGCTTTCTTGATTTATACGGTTCTGAATAATCGCTCCGTCACAAGTGAAGCGATGCTCTTGAATTTTGCCATGATAATCGGCGCTTTAGTAATCTACTTATTAGGAGCCGCTTTGATTAACCGTAAAGGTGCCTTCGAGATTGATGAAAAAATGATCGCAGCATTGGCGGCTAAGCAAACAGAAGAAAGTGGCGTTGCTGCGCCTGAAGAAACAAGTGCTCAAGCAGAAGAAGCTGTTTTATCAGAAGAACAGGCTGAATTACAAGCACTCTATCAACACTATGCACGCTTGAATGCTGAAGCGAATGGTGAAACGGTGGCGGAAGCTAGCACAGGAGATGCAGCTTCAGACAGTATTGCTGCAGAGGTTTTACCGCTTGCAGATACCTGTGAGCATGAATTGGTGAGCACCTGGAAGAACTTTGTACCTGGCATGATGGAGTTTACTTGCGCACACTGCGGTACTAAACTGACCTTTCCAGCTGAGTTAAAGAAGCGCATCAACATGATATTTTTAGCCATCTCACTAGTCATGATTATTCCGATGATGAACTTTGAGAAAGTAAGCTTTCTAGCTTTTGTTGGTTTAACCTTACTAGTATTAGTTTTGGCAACTCTTATGCAGGTCTACTTGGTGAAACGCACAGAACTCGTGCCCGTATAGTAGGGCATTGTGATAATTAAGTTTTTGAGTGCTGCTGTAGCTTGAAAAGTTGGCACCCAAGCTAAAACCCCGCCTATGTTTGTGTGTTTTTCTCGTAGATCAAAGCTAAGCCTTTGAGCATCAAGTAGCGGTCGTACAGAACTTCGCGTTTGCAAAACTCCACGACCGACGAAACCAAGCCCCCTGTCGCTAAAGTCGTACAAGCTTCACCTAGCTCTTCTTCAATGCGCTCAATGAGGCCATCAATCATGGCGGCTTGACCATGGATAGCGCCGGACTTCATGCAATTGACCGTGTTTTTGCCAATTAACTGCTCTGGTGCCGAAAAATCGATGTAGCGCAGTTGTGAAGTACCTGCGACCAGTGCTTCAACAGAAATGGCCAAACCAGGAATAATCATCCCGCCTTGATAGCGCAAGTCGCGATCAATGACGGAGAATGTTGTGGCCGTTCCCATATCGATAACAATCAATGGCGCAGGATACTCTGCGATGGCTGCGATTGCGTTAACAACTAAATCCGAGCCAAGTTCGGCAGGATTGTCGATGCGAATGTTGAGCCCTGTTTTCAGGCCAGGGCCCACAATTAATGCATCCAGACCAATTAAGGTATTAATTGCTTTGAACAAGGAGCCGCGCAAGTGTGGTACTACGGAAGAGATGATGGCACCCTTGATTTTGCTGCGATCGATTTGATACATGATTAAGAAATCGTGAATCAGGAAGGCGAATTCGTCGGATGTTTTGTTCTTATCCGTGGCGCAGCGCATGCTTTGCAGAACACTTTGGCCTTCCATCAAACCTATAACAATATGGCTATTACCAACATCGATCGCAAGTAGCATTTAATTTACCTCTGTTTACTCTCTGAATATTTATATAGTATCGGCATGGCGATGGCGCAGAAAACGCCTGAGACAATCATTTCGGGGACACCGTTCGTTGTGATTACACCTAGAACGAAAGTCAGCACGGCGTCACCACTCAGCCCTTTAAGTTGCCCCAATGCGGGTGCGAAGAACAGGTAGATCAGTGTCATGACCGGTATCGTATTGCATAAGGCACCGAATGCACCTAAAATTGCCGCGCTTATGCCAAGGTTGACGTGGGTGAGTGCTTTGCCTCGTTTGGCCATTAATTGTTTAAATTGACGCATAAGCAAGGCGGGCAAGTAGCCTGTTAATATTCTTGGCAAAAACACAATAATAAGCGATAACAAAGAACCGCTATCACTGCCTGGCACCGGAATTAAAGGTGAAAAGCAAAATGATAAGAGGCTCGGATTAATACTATTGTTAATCAAGGATGTTAAACCAAAAACCAGCCCCAATGCCGCGCCATAAGCCGGGCCCAACAACAGCCCTCCCAAAATGACCGGAATGTGAACGCTTGTAGCTTTGATAAAAACGAGTTGAATAAAGCCTAAAGGTGTAAAACTGAGTAGAACTATTATCGCAACGAATAAGGAAAAAATAATTTGACGTCTGAGTTTCTGTCTCTGTGTACTGCGTGACACGAGCGGGGATTGATTTGCTTCCATGTTTACCTCCTGCTGCCGTTCTCTTAGGATACAGCGCTATGAAACGTGTGGATTGATAAAAACATCATAAACGAGGGGTATGTAAATTGACAAGCCTATCTATTCTTTTTAGAATAAGACTAATTGAACGAATAGCTAAGATGTCAAAATAAATTAATATCGAAATTCAGGGCGTGAGCTGCCGTGCAAGGTCAGTTCTTACGCTTTTTCTTTTAGGAGAACTACGCCATGTCACTTTATGGAAAAACCATCGTTTTGGGCGCGGGAGGGAGTATAGCGGCATACAAAATGCCACTGCTTGTTTCATTGCTTGTTAAACAAGGCATGACAGTTCACCCTGTCATCACACGCGGAGCAGAACACTTTGTAGCGCGCGAAGCCCTAGCCACCATGTCCAAGCAAACCGTTTGGTCAGGCAGTTTTGACGCAGGTCCTCCAGGTTTTATGCCACATATTGACCTGGGCAAGGCGGCCGACATGATTCTTATCGCACCTGCCTCCGCCAATCTAATCGCAAGACTCGCACACGGCATGGCAGACGACATGCTCACGGACATCGTTTTGGCTGCAACTTGTCCCAAATACATCGTTCCTGCCATGAATACCAATATGTTCGAGAACGAAGCCACGCAAGCTAACCTCAACATTCTTGCCTCACGCGGCTGGATAATCATGGAGACGGGTGAGGGCCTACTCGCATGTGGCGATGTAGGACGTGGCAAAATGCCGGAGCTGGACGAAATCATGGACTGGCTCAAAGCACAATGGAGCGCTGACGCAAGACAAGATCTGGCAGGGCAGCGCATCGTTATTACCGCTGGTCCTACGCAGGAAAAAATAGATCCGGTGCGTTACATTACTAATCATTCTACTGGCAAAATGGGCTACTCCCTCGCCGAAGCCGCTGTTACACGTGGTGCAGAGGTCACGCTAATCTCCGGTCCCGTGCAGCTGAAAAAACTTGCCGGTGTAGACTTGGTACCCGTTGTATCTGCAGCAGACATGTCCGCTGCAGTCCAGGATGCCATGAAAGATGCCGATGCTTTAATCATGGCCGCAGCGGTTGCTGATTTCACACCTGCTGAACCACAAAATCAAAAAATCAAAAAACAGGGCACTGATTCTGAGAGCCATATAAAACTCAAACGTACAGAAGATATCTTGGCAACGCTTGGAAAGCAGCGTCAGCCTGGGCAAGTGCTTTGTGGTTTTGCCATGGAAACAGAAAATTTAATAGACAATGCTAAACGCAAACTTGACGAAAAAAACCTGGATCTCATCTGTGCCAATTCCTTAAACGAAGAAGGTGCAGGCTTCGCCGTAGACACCAATGTACTGACACTAATAAGCCGCACGGGAGAAGAACAGCTTCCACGCATGAGTAAACGCGACGTCGCAGATAAAATATTAGATAGAATCTTACAGCTCAAAGCTGATGTATAAAAGATTGCTACATGGGGGGAAACACCAATGGAAAAAATGATTACTAAAACGCATTTCAAGAATGTTCCGGATTTTCAAGACTTACGAGAAATGCTTTATCGCACTATCAACCGTTATCCGGATGAGCCAGCATTTATGTTTAAAGAAAACATTAAGGCTCCGATTCAGAGTGTGACTTATCGGCACTTTGCCGATGATATGGAAGCCTTGGGCAGCTACTTGGTAGATCAAGGTCTACAAGAAGCTTACATTTCCGTGATTGGCGAGAATTCTTATCCTTGGTCATTGGCGCACTTAACCATTGTTTGTGGCGTGGGCGTTTCCGTGCCACTGGATAGGCTTTTGCCAGAAGGAGAAGTCTTAGAACTCTTGCTACGCTGCAAGCCAGCGGCTATCTTTTATGGCAATGAGTTCCATGAAACCATGATTCGCATTTCTGAGAAAGCACCTTCGCTACGTCTGTTTGTCAATTTGGATGGCGCCATTGACGCTACAGAAGAAGAACACAATGGGGCGAAATTTACGAGCCTGGCGCGTGCCATTGCGAGTGGCAAAGAAGTTCTCGCCAAAGGTGATACACGTTACACAGAGGTCCCGATTGACCGTGAGAAAATGTGCTGTCTCTTGTATACCTCGGGCACAACGGCGTTGGCAAAAGGCGTCATGCTCTCCCATCGCAACTTCTGCGTTCAAGTCAGTGGTTTGGCGCGCGTTGTGCATTGGAAGCTTGGTATTCGGAGTCTTTCGATTTTGCCCTTACATCACACCTTCGAAAATACCTGTGGCCTGCTCATGATTCTCTTTTACGGCGGTACGATTTGTCAGTGTAACGGTCTGCGTTACATCCAGCAGAATATGGTGGAGTACAAGATTCAACTCATCATTGGTGTGCCTCTCATTTTCGAAAGTTTTTATAAGAAAATTCAGAATGCGATTAAGAAGGGCGGCAAAACAGAAAAAGTCGCCAAAGGCATTAAAATTACACGCACTCTACGCAAGCTCCATATCGATGTTCGTCGCAAAATATTTAAAGAAATCCTTGCTGCTTTTGGTGGTGCCTTCTACCAAGGCATTTGTGGCGCTGCACCCATCGATCCCGAAATTATTCAGTTCTTTGACGACATTGGCGTGCAAGTACTTCAAGGTTACGGCATGACCGAAACTGCCCCCGTTATCGCAGGTTGTAACCATCGCGTGTTTGTTGTTGGTTCCGTGGGACACCCCATCGCAGACACAGAAGTTGCCATAGATAATCAAGTTCCGGGTGAAGAAGGTGAAATCCTGGTGCGTGGCGGTATCGTCATGCAGGGCTATTTGAATGACGATGGCACGGTTGATAGAAGTAGTATCGACGAGGATGGTTGGCTACACACGGGGGACGTTGGTCGCTTGGGTGAGAAGGGTTGTCTGTTTATAACGGGGCGCGTGAAGTCGATGATTGTTTTGCCAAACGGCAAAAAAGTGTTCCCGGAAGAAGTGGAATATCTCATCAACCGCAGCGGGCTCGTGGCAGACTCCATGGTATGGGGTGAAGGGGAAGGTGGCGACGTGTTTGTCAGTGCCAAATTCGTCTTGAATCCCGAAGAGTTTTTGGATGAACAAGGTCAGCAACTCGAACCGCAAAACATCAAAGAACGCCTAGATAAGCTTGTTTCAGACGTTAATGCTGCCATGCCAAACTTTAAAATGATTAAGTATTATGTCTATTCTTTTGAAAATATGGTGCGCACGACGACAAGAAAGATAAAGCGCAATGTCGAACAGGAAAATATTCGTACAGCTCTGCAAGAACACGCGGCTCGTATCAAGGACTGGTCCGGACGCAATATTGATGAGTTTAAAAAGATCACAAACAGAGACCTGAATGACAGTGATTCGACGAAGCATAGTTCATAAGAGGTTGTTCCAATGTTAGAGCTTTCAAAAATTTTACATCTGTGTTCGGAACGCGGGATGTCAGGCAATTCCTATATTTTGGAGTTGCCTTCATCATCCGTCGTTATTGACCCCTCGCAGGAATTGTTCACGCATTTTGCCATTAAAGATGCCGCGGCGATTAGGCTTTTTGCCACACATGGACATTTTGATCACGTATATGCCGTAGATAAATGGCGCGACCGATTTCCTTGTAAACTAAGCATTCACGAAGCAGAGCAGAAACTTTTGACTGACAAAAATATCAATGCTTCTTTCATGACGCCATTCCCTAATGATTACAGGCCAGCGGAGCTGACTTTTCAGGATGGCGACGTGCTTGAGTTAGGGGATGGCTTTTATTTCAAAGTAATACACACACCCGGGCATACGAGAGGTAGTAGTTGTTTCTTGCTTGGGCAGGTGGATTTAGCTGAACCGATGTGCTTGTTTTCCGGTGACACTTTGTTTAGAGGGTCGGTGGGGCGAAGTGATTTACCAACCGGAGATCCCAATGTGCTGGCAAAAAGCTTGGAGAAGCTACTGCAGGCGGCTGAAACGTGGCCTGAAAAAATGCCAGTTTACCCTGGTCATGGACCTGTGACAGATTTTGTTTGGGAAAAGAACCATAATCCTTGGCTTTAATGCTTAGGTTAAAGTGGGGCTTACATCGCGTTAAGTGCTCAGATTGTTTCGGTAAAGATTTCCTTTTTGCCAAAATACACCTATAATTTATTAGATTGAGTTTCAAAGTATTTGTCCTTACGGAGGTAAGAATATGGCAGTAAATTTAAATAGCCCTTTGGTTGACGTTCGGAAAATTGCGGACCTGCGCGAGATGCTTCTCGGGTCTGTGGAAACCTATGGTGACAAAGCAGCTTTTCTCACTAAGCCAAGTAAAGGCGGGGACTATGTGCCTGTTAGTTACCAACAGTATGGGGCGGATGTTGAAGCCGTTGGGACAGCCTTACTTCAGCGTGGCTTTAGGCAAGATGCGCGTGTGGCCATTGTCGCAGAGACGCGCTATGAGTGGTATGTAAGCTACCTTTCGGTAGTCACTGGTGAGGCGATAATTGTCCCTTTAGATAAAGAACTGCCGGCCCATGAATTACAAAATATGTTAGAAATCGCTGAAGTATCCTGCGTTTTTTATGCGAAAACCTATGCAGAAACCATACTGAATGCCGCACGTGAACTGCCCAAAATGAAGCTACTTGTGCCTTTTGATGAAAAACCTGAAGTAGATGATTTACTTGAAGGGCAGAGCATCGTTAGTTTTGATGCGTTGAAGCAAGAAGGGCTAAGCCTAGTTGATGCGGGCGATACCGAATTGCGTGATCATCCTATCGATCCGGAGGAGATGCGCATTCTACTCTTTACTTCTGGGACTACATCTGTTGCCAAACCCGTTATGCACTGCCATCGCAGTATTTGTGCCAATCTCATGGCCATGTGCCAGATGATAGACATCAAGTCGGATGACGTGTTTCTTTCTGTATTGCCACTACACCACACTTATGAGTGTACCTGTGGTTTTCTATGCCCAATCTATCGGGGCGCAACAATCGCCCAATGTGAAGGTTTGAGACACATTATCAAGAACCTCAAGGAATCTCAGTGTTCGGTCATTTTGGCAGTTCCGCTCATGCTAGAAGCCTTTAATCGTGGCATTTGGAAGAATATTAAAGCGGACCCCAAACAAGAAAAACTTGTTAATCGCATGATTATGGTTTGCAAAACCTTAGGTAAACTAGGTATCCATCTTAATCGTAAAATCTTTGATAAAATCCACCAGAATTTTGGCGGTAAGTTACGTCTCTTAATCGCGGGTGGTGCTGCTATTGATCCGGCGGTGCTAGAATCCTTTGATAATTTTGGCTTCGTCGCATTGCAAGGTTATGGTTTGACAGAATGTGGACCGATTTTGGCTTTGAACAGGATTGAGGCGCGTAAGAATAATTCGGCGGGCTTGCCTTTGCCAGGAGTTGACGTAAAGATTATTGACCCAGATGAATACGGCGTTGGCGAAATTGTTGGGAAGGGTCCCAACATTATGCTTGGCTACTGGAATGAGCCTGAAGCAACTGCCAAAGCCATGGAAGGCGGATATTTCCACACTGGTGACCTCGGTTATTTAGACGAAGACGGCTTTGTCATTATCAGTGGTCGTAAGAAAAATGTTGTTGTTACTAAAAATGGCAAAAACATCTACCCCGAAGAACTCGAATTCGCGCTCTGCCGCAGCGAGCTCATCAGCGAAGCCCTCGTCACTGGAGTAGCAGATGAGAATGGCGATTTCGACATCGTCGCTGAGATCTTCCCCAATGAAGAGGCGTTAAAGAGCATGCATGATGACACGATGCCTGAGCTTGAAAAAGTGCAAGAGCTCATTGATGGCGTTGTTAAAGAAGTAAACGCTACTTTGGTACCTTATAAAAAAATTAAACGGTTTACGTTACGGGACACTGAGTTTGCCAAAACCACCTCGAAGAAGATTATCAGAAAGTACGACAATTAGACTGGTTTGCATGTTTTGGGGTGTCTGCGCGTGGTACAATGAGAGGGTAGATTCACGTGTATTGCGTTGAGACAAATTGCACAAAATAAATAAAAATATATGTGCAAATAATCAATTAGCAATAGTGAATAAAAGAAAAATTGTGCAGGGGTACGGAGTTTAAGGGGGAGTCTTGATTTTGCCAATGACGCTGATATACTTGCGCTGAACCTAAAGGAAAAAGTTACACGGTACGTAAGGAAGAACCTTGCGAAGATGAAACCGAATGATAATACGGAGGTATTACGAAATGAAATTATTTAATGTTGACGTTGAAGCTTTCCAACAACTGATTGCGAGCTGCAAAGGCACCGTAACCATGATCACCGAAGATGGTGACCGCTTAGTTACAAACTCTATGCTCTCAGCTTTAGTTGGTTTTTCAGCAATTCTTTCAGTCGCTGAAGCAAAAGAGATTGAAATCGAATGTGATGATCCTGAAGATCGCGCCAAAGTTTTAGAATTCATGATGCAGTATCGCTCTGACAAATAAGTAGCATACACATTAGAATCAGAAGAATTAAGAGGACGAAGCAGTAGTGCTTCAGTCCTCTTTTTGGTGTTTGCTAGATAGAGACTATGAGTGTTAGAGGGTGCCTAGCCCCCAAAAGCTGCATCCAAAGCTTTAAAAGCTTCTTCGTAGTAGCGAATGCTCTCATAGAGTTTGTCAATGTCAACATACTCACCGTTTTGATGCGCCAATGATTCATCGCCTGGAAAACTGGGCCCGAACGCCAGAGTATTGGGAATGCTCCGTGCGTAGGTGCCTCCGCCAATAGCGAGAGCCTCGTCTGAAGTTCCTGACAGCTTTTGATAGACACCTTCTAAACTTGCTACAAGTGGATGATCTTTGGGTAAGTACAAAGGAGGGGACAGAGCCAACAATTCAAAGGCTCCACCCTCCGCTTTAACTGCGGCACGGATAGTTTCAACAATTGCTTCACCGTCACTAGTCACAGGATAACGGATGTCGCAGATTAGGCTGGTGGTTTTGCCATCATAAGAAATGACACCCGCATTTAAGGTTAGCGAACCCGATACATCATCTTTTTGGTTGATGCCCATTCCTTCACCTGCGTACGACAAGCCAATCAATTTGTCATAAAAGTCTACAAATGGGTGCGAGAGATTCTGTCCAGCAAGTTTCTTTTTAGCGTGATCCATTGCTAAAGATATCGCGTTCTTGGCTAATTGTGGCATGGACGCGTGGCCCATGATCCCGGCGATTTGTTCTGGCTCTTCCATGCCGTCGTTTAACCAAAGCAAGTCACATTGACCAGGAATTACGTTATGCCTAGAGCCAGCCTTGATGCCTATCAGCTGTAGGCCGTCACTAGCGTCCTGCCCACCATTAAAATCGATTCTGAAACTGAGCATGCCTTTTTCTGCATGAATGACGGGGAAGTCAGCATCCGCCGTGAACGCAGCAACAGGCAGTTTTGCGCGCGTACGATAGTAGCGCATACATTCTGACCCAGATTCCTCATCCAAGCCCAAAATCAACTGTACTCGCGTTTTTAAAGGATAAGCCTGGTCCTTGAGGCGTTTCATTGCCATGTAAACAGCAACCGCTGGACCCTTGTCATCACTACTTCCACGCGCGATTAAGCGTCCATCTTCAATCTTTACCTTAAAAGCATCAGTCCATTCCCCAGCCGGGACAACATCCAAATGGCAAATTCCGGCGATGATCTCTTTATCTTCGGGACCAAATTCTAATACGCCCGCGTAGCCATCGAAGCGTTCCGTGCGAAAGCCGTCGGATTCAGCCTGACTCAAAAAATGCTCCAAAGACTCGACTGTTTTTTCTCCAAAAGGTGCACCTTCCACGGCGTCAGACTTCACACTCGCAATGCTGACTTGCTCCGACAAAAATTGCACCATAAAGTCTTTTTCTTTATTTGTTTCCATTATTAACCTCTTTCTATTGGCAAAACCACCCAACAGGTGCTTCGAATCTGATACAGTCAGTATATGAAAACCCGCTAGGATTTGCCATAATATAAAGAAGAAAAACAATAATTTCAAATTGGAGGGTAAGAAGTGCTGTCACAACGCGTTCCTGCAATCACATCCAACGAGCCATTTGAGCGGATTGATGATTTTGCCATTTGTCCTATCGATCAATTCCCTTGGGCCCAAAATGATTTTAGGCCCGAAAGTGAAGCGCGTATTGCCTACACTCCAGGCAAAGCGCTCTATCTACAATTATCCAGTAATGAAGGGGCATTTCAGGCCTTACGCACGGACTGTGACCACCACAATGGTCAAGTGCATTTGGATAGCTGCTTGGAGTTTTTTGTGGATTTCGCTCCTCAGCAAACGGAAGGCTACCTCAATTTCGAATTTAATCCCAAAGGATTTTTACATCTCAAGTTAGGGCAGAGCCGCCGTGATCGGCAAGCACAAGACCCTCACACATATGGACAATTTCACATCACAACAGACTTAGATGTCAATCCTGAAGGCAAAGCCGAACTAGGCTGGTGGCGCATTCGTTTCGTCATCCCTGAAGACTTCGTCAAAGCCTTGTACGGACCCAAAGCAGCACTCGTGGAAGGGCATCGTTTTAATGGAAACTTCTATAAATGTGGTGACGCAACCGAGTTTGAGCACTATGCATTATGGTCACCAACAGCAGCAGAAACGCCAGATTTTCACCGTCCTGAGTATTTTGGCGAATTCATTTTAGACTAATTAAAGGAGCAGTTCATGGCAGTAACATTTATTTGTGGTCACCTTCATCCAGATACGGATTCAGTTGTCTCAGCATTGGCGGCAGAAGAACTTTTTACACGTCAAGGCGAACATGTTTTGGCGGTCAGGGGAGGCCCACTTAATCCGGAAACAACCTGGATTCTACAACGTTTCAAATCTGAGATTCCACCGGAAATCAGAGATGTTCGCGTTCAACTTCGGGACTTAGATTATGACAAAACCGAATCGCTGAATCAGGATATGCCGCTTTGGGAAGTTTGGGAACACATCGACGCAGCAGGTAATCAATCATTGCCGGTTGTCGATAATGAAGGGCAGTTGATTGGTGTGATGTCGGCGGGTGCTTTTGCCAGCCTGCTCTATACGAATGATATTTCTAAGCCGAGGCCGATTAACTCGCGTTTGTTGCTAAAAACCATCAATGGCCGTTGTAGCGGTGTTATGCCAGAGGTGCTGAATATTCCTTTTGCTTGGTCGGGTAGGTCAGCGCAGCCAATTCAAGATGGGTCTTTGGTTTTTGCCGAAATCCTCGTGGAAGAACAAATTGCACGTGCGGTTAAAGCACACGCGATGGGTTTTGTGATGTGCTATATCTCCGATGAAGAAGGGGATTTAATCCGTTTGAAGTGGGAGAGACGTTTTGCCGAAGAAAATATGGTGCTTATTACAACACCGCTCGACCCTTATACAGCGCTTACGAAAGCCATGCTTAGTCTACCAATCAAGGATGTGCTTTCTTCCAATCAGATTATTGCTTTCCATGAAAACGATGCGCTGGATGATGTCAAACAGGACATGCTGAGTTCGCGTCATCGTTCGTATCCCGTATTGGATAAGCACGGCCACGTTCTGGGCATGGTCGCACGCTATCACTTGCTGCAACCACAACGCAAGAAAGTTATTTTGGTTGACCACAACGAGCGTTCGCAAGCCGTGCGCGGGCTTGATCAAGCTGAAGTTATGGGGATCATCGACCACCATCGTCTGGGTGACATTCAAACATCTGGTCCCATCCTATTCAGAAATGAGACCGTTGGCTGCACATCCACGATCATCGCCAAAATGTTTAGAGAGCACGGCTTAGAACCTACTCCACGCACAGCCGGTATGATGTGCTGTGCAATTTTATCCGATACCGTTCAGTTCAAATCACCTACTTGCACCAGACAAGATATCGATATTGCGGCGTGGCTAGCAGAAGTAGCAGGCGAGGATGTGGACTCACTTGGCGAAGAGATGTTCTCCTTATCCCACCAGTTACAATCGGATAATCCAGAAGATCTCTTGTTCGCGGACTTCAAGGAATTCTTCTTCGGTGAAGTGAAGGTGGGTGTGAGCCAAGTTTCCGTGATGAATTTTGACGAGCTCGAGCCGATTCTCGAAAAGATGACTGAAACAATGCTCGATATTATTCCAAAGCAGCGTTTTGACCTCCTGCTCTTTATGGCCACCGATATTCGCAACGAAGGGACCTGGCTTTACTATGCGGGCAACCACCTTAAGGAGTTGGGTGAGGCCTTCGACATCAACCTTACGGAGGAGTCGGGACATTTCTTTTTGCCAAACGTAATGAGCCGCAAAAAACAACTCATACCCGCTTTAGGCGAAGCATTTGTCTAATATAATATTGGCAAAACCAAGTCGCCCCACGACCCTTGACGAAATATTTTTGGTGGTGCAAACTATCACTAGTTAGTAGTAAATAAACAATTTCGATTGGAGACAAAAATGGATAGAAAAGTAAAAACAAAAGTCAAAGGGCAGAAAGCAATCGACGGCGCAGGAGTGCATTTAGTGCGTGTTTTAGGACATGGAACGGTTGATGAGTACGATCCTTTCTTGATGCTAGATTCCTTCGATAGCCACAATCCTGACGACTACACCGCCGGATTCCCCATGCATCCACATCGCGGCATTGAGACGATCAGCTTCGTTGCGGAAGGTGCCATGACGCATCGTGACAGCCTCGGCAATGAAGATACCGTCACCTCAGGTGAAGTGCAGTGGATGACCGCTGGTTCAGGTATCATGCACGAAGAAAAACTACCTGCAGCTGAGCGTATGCTAGGTGTACAACTCTGGCTCAACATGCGCAAAGAAGACAAAATGGCCAGCCCAGACTACCACGCCATCAAAGCTAATGACATCGAGGAAATTGCCATCGAAGGTGGTAAGCTTCGTTTGCTGGTCGGTGAGTATGAAGGGCATGTCGGTCATAAAGCCAAACACTTGCCTTTGGATTACTATGACATCAAGCTCGACGAAGGTGGAGAAATTGTTATCAAGACCGAAGCCAATAAGTGTGTTCTGATTTTCACCCTCGAAGGTGACGCAGTGATTGCCGGTGAACATATAGATGAAAAAACCGCTGTCCGCATGACAGACGGTGAAACCGTCACAATTGCCGCTGCTAATGGACCTGCAGAAGTCCTTTTCATGAGTTCTGACCGTCTAGGCGAACCCGTCGCATGGGGAGGGCCAATCGTCATGAACACTCGTACCGAACTCGAGCTTGCTTTTGCCGAACTACGTAGCGGGAACTTCATCAAAGAAGGCGTGCGCTACGAAGACTAAGTAGGGCATTCGCTCTAATATTTCTAATCAGCAGGTAGAGGCCGAGTGTGTGCATCTACCTGCTTTTAGTTATTTTGGATTACTCTGTTTTTGGAATTTCATTTTCTGAAATTTTTGCAAAACATGGGACCATTATCTAACACTTAGGAATATCGAATAAATTCACCAAATAAAAGCATTTGCGACAAATTACTTTTCATGATAGAATCTCTCAGGTAAACGAGGTGTAGCGCAGTTGGCTAGCGCGCCTGCTTTGGGAGCAGGATGTCGGGGGTTCGAGTCCCTTCACCTCGACCATAAAATGTTGAAAGCCCCTGTTGTAGGGGCTTTTGTTTTTTCGAAGTACTAAAAAGGTACTAATCTTCGGCTAAGGTTTTTCGCTGTGCCAAATCTGCGACTAATTTGGCACAAAATCAGGTTTTACCGCCCCCAAATGCCAAATCTGCGACTAATTTGGCAGGCGCCAAGGTTCACCGCCCCCAAATGCCAAATCTGCGACTAATTTGGCAGGCGCCAAGGTTCACCGCCCCCAAATGCCAAATTTGCGACTAATTTGGCACGGCGCCAAGGTTCACCGCCCCCAAATGCCAAATTTGCG
>CAZNNL010000008.1:0-9781 GCA_964574395.1 uncultured Oscillospiraceae bacterium
TACCTAATATAATGGCTCAAAAATCTCAGCGAAGAATGCCTGAAAATGGTATAATAAGCGCATGTATGTTCATATCGGTGGAGAGTGTACTCTCATGGACCATTCCATATTAGGAATCTTTGATTTTGATGCGTTGACTGAATCAGCTGAGGAAACGACGCTCAATTTTTTGAGGAATGCCGAACAGGAAGGTCGCCTTGAGACAATACCAGGGTCACTTCCATTGGCTGTGGTTTTGGCTATAAACAGAGTCTATCTGTCACCTCTCTCCCCTGATGTGTTACGTCAACGCTTAAGAAAAACGATGAAAAATCGATAAATTTGTAGTTAAATAACGTGTTAACTACAAACATAGACAATCGCTCTACGCGAAAGGAACTTATGAACAACGAAAAAGATAACAAAGCCCCCAAAACACTACTTGATTTAGTAGATCATATCGATGAAGAAGGCGATGAAGATGAACTACACAATGCAGCGTCTAATCCTCATGCCCTTTTAGATGATGATTTTAAGGAACAACTATTGGATTCCTCTGGTCAAGATCAATTTGACACGCATAATACCGAAGATTACTCCGAAGAAGATATTCAGGTTTTAGAAGGTCTCGAAGCAGTGCGAAAAAGGCCTGGAATGTACATTGGTGACACTACGCTTCGCGGTTTACACCATCTTATATATGAGATTGTTGCTAACTCTGTTGATGAAGCGTTAGCGGGTCGTTGTGACTTAATTACTGTAACTCTTAATAGTGATGGTTCTGTCTCTGTAATTGACGACGGAAGCGGTATTCCAGTTGGTATCCATCCTAAAATGGGCATACCGACAGTCGAAGTTGTGCACACTATGCTACATGCTGGTGGAAAATTTGGCGGCGGTGCTTATAGTGTTTCTGGCGGCTTACATGGCGTAGGAGCGTCAGTTGTTAATGCTCTCTCCTCTCATTTTGAAGTGAGTGTTAAGCGTGATGGCATCATTCATCGTATAGCGTTCGAAAAGGGTGAAACAACAGTGCCACTAGAGGAAATTGGTATTTGTGATCCTTCAGACACAGGTACAAAGACTATCTTTACTCCGGATCCAGAAATGTTTCCAGATACGCACTTTGACTTTAATGCAATGATTACGCGTTACCGCGAAATGGCTTTCTTGAATAAAGAAGTGACGATTCGTTTGATAGACGCGCGAGAAGAAACTCCAATAGAAAAGACATTACATTACGATGGTGGTATCGTCTCTTTTGTTGAATACATTAATAAACACAGAGATCCTGTACATACGCCACCTATTTACCTCGCAAGTAAGCAGAATGACAGCTTTGTTGAAGTTGCCATACAGTACAATAATTCCTACATTGAGAATGTATATTCATACGCAAATAACATCGCAACTGTTGAAGGTGGAACGCATCTGACGGGTTTCAGATCTGCTTTAACCAAAGTAATGAACGATTATGCAAGAAAATATAATTTCCTGAGCAAAACGGATAAGAATTTCCAAGGTGAAGATGTCCGTGAAGGTCTCAGCGCAATTATTTCCGTTAAGTTACCAGAACCCCAATTTGAGGGACAGACAAAATCAAAACTAGGTAACTCTGAGACAAGAACACAAGTCGAGTCAGCTATGAATGATAAATTAGCAGCATACCTTGATGAGAATCCAACAGTAGCTAAAGCTATCATGGAAAAATGCACTTCTGCTGCAAGAGCAAGAGATGCAGCCAAGAAGGCGCGTGAGTTAACGCGTAGGAAAACTACGTTCGATAGTGTTTCTTTACCAGGTAAATTAGCTGACTGCCAAGAAAGCGATCCAACTTATTGCGAAATCTTCATTGTTGAAGGAGATTCAGCTGGTGGTTCTGCTAAAAACGGCCGCGAGCGTAAATACCAAGCGATTCTCCCTCTTTGGGGAAAAATGCTGAACGTTGAGCGTGCACGCGTAGATAAAGTATACGGAAATGAGAAGCTCTCCCCTGTCGTTATGGCACTTGGCGCTGGCATTGGCTCAGATTTCGATGTCTCAAAACTTCGTTACGGAAAAGTTATCATCATGGCAGACGCAGACGTAGATGGCGCGCATATTCGTACACTCCTACTTACATTCTTCTATCGCCATATGAAACCACTAGTGGATGAAGGTCATGTTTATATTGCTTGCCCTCCGCTTTACAAGCTAACTTTTGATAAAGAGGAAATTTATGCGTATACAGACGAAGACGCCGAACGTATTCGTGCAGAACGTCCAGACAAAACACCTAAAATCCAACGTTATAAAGGTTTGGGTGAGATGAGTGCTCAGCAACTCTGGGATACTACGATGAATCCGGCTACAAGACGTCTATTGAAAGTAGAAGTTGAAGAAGCCCAAGACACTGACGATACTATTTCCTTGTTAATGGGCGATAAAGTGGAGCCAAGACGCGAATTCATTCAAGAGAATGCTGCTTATGCACACCTAGACATTTGATTCGTTAAAAATTGTTTTTGAAAAGAGTCAATTGGATATAGCACAGAACATAGTGACTGACAATTAGATTGAAGACATAAAATACAGATACATTTAAACGTGAAAGCCGGTAGTAATGCACTTCCGGCTTTTTGTTTCACGTGGAACATTCTTTTAGGTAAGCTCTGGACAAAAATATAGTCTTTGGTATACACAGATTTGTTTCACGTGAAACAAAATAGGGAAAATTGCGAAACTATGTCGAATTATTAGAAGTTCGTAGCCTAAGCGAAATAGTAAAATGTATTCTGTTACTTGGAAGTTAATCAACTATGCTAGAATGACTTCCAGATTATCAGAAATTAAGGGGTGAATATGGCTATAAAACTTGCAATTGTAAATCAAAAAGGTGGCGTTGGAAAAACGACCACAACGATAAACCTCGCAGCTTACTTAGCCCTAAGAGGGAAACGCACCCTCTTGTTTGACATTGATCCGCAGGGAAACGCCAGTTCGGGCTTGGGGATAGATAAAAACACTCAAACTTATACCACATACGATATCATCATCGACGGTAAAGATGCAGATGAAGTGATTGTGGCTACCGAGCAAAGCAATCTTCAAATAGCCCCAGGGAATATTAATCTTGCTGGTGGTGAAGTCGAGCTTGCCAATGCGGAAGGTCGCGAATATAAGTTAAAAGAAGCTCTGGACAAAATGAAGACACCTTATGATTTTCTTTTGCTTGATTGCCCGCCTTCACTCGGTTTGCTGACACTAAATGCTTTAACTGCAGCAGATGCGCTAATCATCCCTATACAAGCTGAATACTACGCTCTAGAAGGCGTTAGCCAATTAGTTGAAACTGTGAACTCTGTGAAAAACGCACTAAATCCAGACTTGTCTATTTTTGGCGTCCTTATGACTATGTCAGACGGAAGAACACAACTCGCCCAACAAGTGGAAAAGGAAGTAAGGAATTATTTTGGCGACATGGTATTTAAAACGGTTATTCCAAGAAATGTACGCTTGAGCGAAGCACCTAGCTACGGCCAGAGTATTAATCTATATGATAGACGCTCTAAAGGTGCAGAAGCATATCACCAGTTGGCAAGAGAAGTTATAAAAAGAGAAAAGAGGTTCAAAGTATGACCGTTAAGAAAACTAAGGCGTTAGGTAAGGGGTTAAACGCTCTGTTACCGAAGGAGAGTATTCCAGGTAATGAAGGTCGTACTGTCCTAGAACTTTCTATCAATGATATTAATCCCAACGTTTCTCAGCCGAGAAAAAACTTTAACGATGTAAAACTACGTGAGTTAGCGGACTCAATCAGGGAGAATGGTGTTTTACAACCTATCATTGTTACTAAACAAGGCGAGAGTTACCACATTGTAGCAGGGGAACGTCGTTGGCGGGCATCACGGCTTGCCGGAAAAAAGACCATTCCTGCAATTGTGCGAGAACTTAGCGATAAAGAAGTCTTACAACAGGCGCTGATTGAAAATATTCAAAGACAAGATTTAAACGCATTAGAGGAAGCGGAAGCATTAGAGCGTTTATTACAAGAATACGCAATGACACAGGAAGAATTGTCAAAAGTTGTAGGTAGAAGTAGACCTGCAGTTGCCAACTCTTTACGTTTATTGAAATTAGCTCCTAAATTGCAAAAACTTCTGAGAAGTGAAGCTTTGAGTGCCGGACATGCAAGAGCACTTCTTGCTTTGCCCAGTGTCAAACAACAAGAAGAACTTGCAGAACGTATTATGTCCCAAGAAATGAGCGTAAGAGAGACAGAAAAAACTATAAATAACATACTTAATCCCAAAATCACAGCAAATAAGGTTAAAAAATCCACTGCTTATCAATTAAGTATAAAAAAGGTTGAAGAAGAACTAAGCGCGTTCATGGGAACAAAAGTTACTCTTAAAGATAAGCATAATAAGGGCTCCATAGTTATTGAGTACTACTCCGCAGAGGAGTTGGAACGTATTCTAGAAATGTTAAAAAACTAGTATGCATGGCCCCTTAACTAGAAAGATGCTTGTTTCAGCGAAGTTCAGGGGTTATACTTGCAAAATCTTTGTGTTTACACGAAAGGACGATTTTTCATGTCTAATAAGAAAGAATTAACAAAAATTGAAAAAAGCCGTTTAGAGCGAGATAAGCGTTTAAATGCGCTTAAAGCAAAAGATGGTGGGAAGAAGCAAATACAAACAAGTAGCCGCATTGGTCGAATCATGTTCCCGGTTGTGTCGCTATTGATTATTGTAGCTGTGGCGTTGTGGTTAGCTTTTGCCACAGGTTTTGCTCAAAGCATGATGAATCCCATGTCTTTTGGTGGCGAGCAAGTCAGTATGAAGGAATTCACTTATTACTACAAATCAGCTTTAGGTACCTACCAGAGCTTTGTGTCGTATGGACTGGCACCCGCAGATGCCCAAGGTAGACTGGATTTGTCCGCTGAAACAACAATGCCAGGTTACGAGGGTAGGACGTGGAAAGATTACATCCTTGATCAAACTGTTGAGCAAGTTAAGGAAGTAAAAACCCTAGCCGCAGTTGCCGCTGAGAAGGGATATAGCTTCAATGATGAGGATCAAAAACTCTTGGACGAGCAATTAGATGCTATAAAAACAAACTATCCAACAGATGCTGCTCTTAATAAAGTGTTAGAGGAAAACTATGGTCAGGGAACAAACCTGGACTATTTTACGCAAATGCTCAAGGTGGCGTTGGTGAATAATCGTTTTGCCACAGAATATCCTAAGACATATAACTTCAATCAAGAAGAAATTCAAAAGTATTACGATGAAAACAAAAGCACGATGGACCTTGTGACATATAGACAATTTGTCTTTGAACTTCCGACGAGTGCAAGTACGGATGAAGAAAAAACCAAGGCTCAAGAAGAAAATGCTGTGATGGCAAAAGAAATGCTCGAAAAGATTTCTGACGCAGAAAGCTTTAAAACAGAGGCTTTGGCATATGCCGCAGACGACAAAAAAGTGAATTATGAAAGTGGTGACATCACCTTAAATGAGAAGGTGACCGCGAACTATACTTCTTCGGTAATGGACATTCAGACTTGGCTATACGATGACGCAAGGCAGGTCGGCGATAAGACGCACATCACTAGCGGTACCAACGAGTATGTCTTGCTATTCGAAGGTCGCGAACGTCTAGATGACAAAATGCCAACCGTATACCATATTTTGATTGGCGATCCTAATGCGACCTCAAATCCTGACGAAGAACAGCTTGCTAAAGATAAAGTCACTGCTGAAGAGCTTGCTGGCAAAATCAAAACAGAAGCCGACATTGAAAAAGAAGGTGAGCTCATGAAAGCTGCGGGCACAACCCGAGAAGCGACCAAGATTGAAAATATAGCTTGGAAGACTATGGATAATGCCTTCAACGAATGGATATTTGATTCTGAGCGCAAAGTTGGAGACGTTGGCGTTGTACAAACCGTTTACGGTTATCACGTTGTCTATTATATTGGCCAATCCGAACAAGCAGAGTGGGAATACAAATCCACCCAATCTTTACGCTCAAGCAAATACAGCGAAGAGAAAGCAGCATGGCTGGCTGAGGAGCGCTTTAAGACAGACAAGAGCGATTTTGCTATGCGCTATGTAAGCTGATTGGAATGTGATTGAAAGTAGCAGTTGCTTTACCTTTCTATCCCGAACACGTCAGTAGTAGCAGCTATGCCTCATATAGTTAGGTGTCATAATTTGGACTACAGAAAGATTTCGAGTGAAAATTCTTTCTGTAGTCCATTTTTTGCCAGTTTTCGGCGGAAAAACGAGCGATTTCTTTCTGTAGTCCATATTTTGACACTTTTCTGTGGACGTGCCATTTTCGGCGGACACCCCAGATGCCAAGTTTTCAACTCCCTGCAAGCTACAGAACCCCAAAACCGTAAAACACTGCAGTAGCCTGAAAAGTTGACACTCCAAACCCACCAAATCTATAGCTCCCAGCCAGCGTCGCCGCATCCAACCCACAGCCCTTGTGCAATTTAGAGAATATTCAGAGTGAATTGTAAAAACTTCGTTACAATTACGGAAAATGCTTGACAAAGTCGAAAACATCAGGTTTTTGATTGACGGTGGCTTTCGCAAAATGCTAAGATGCTGAGGTATGTTGCATGCTGGCGCATTATCCCCGTTTGCCTGTCAAAGGGGGATATTTTATCGCTTGACATGTTTTGAATTAGCCTGAGTTTCAGGCCGCGTTGGTTTTAACTAAACGACGTAAGCACGAGGTGATTGTTTCTATGGTGCATCCCGTAAAGCTGGGCAGAGCAGAGCGAATGACTTTTTCGCAGCTCAATGAGGTAATTGAGTTTCCTAATTTGGTGGAAATTCAAAGAAATTCTTACAAGTGGTTTTTAGAAGAAGGATTGATGGAAGTATTGCGCGATATATCGCCTATTACTGCGAACCTTTCTAATCTTGCAAGTTCGATGAAGCTCTCGTTTATTGAGAAAGAGTTTGATGCAAGTCAGCCAACACTTTCAATTGAACAATGTAAGAAGCGTGATGCGAATTTTGCAGCACCTCTGAAAGTTAAAGTCCGTTTGGAAAAACCGGATGGTTCAATTGACGAATCATCTGTTTATATTGGCGAATTCCCAATTATGACTGAAAACGGAACATTTATTATTAATGGTGCGGAACGTGTCATTATCAGTCAACTTGTGAGATCACCAGGTGCATATTTTTCACATTCAAGAGATCCTAAAACGGATAATGATTTATATGCTTCACAAATTATTCCAAACCGTGGTGCTTGGCTAGAATATGAGAGTGACGGAAACGACATTCTCTACATTCGTGTAGACCGCGCGCGTAAATTCCCCTTATCTGTCTTCTTGCGTTCACTGGGCTTCGGCACAAACGCTGAAATCTATGAGCAGTTCGGTCACAACAAATATCTAGAAGCTACTTTAGCCAAAGATGTCTGCACCAACCGTGAGGAAGGTCTCCAAGAATTGCACCGTAAACTGCGTCCGGGTGAGCCCGTTGCGGTAGAGGGCGCTGAGGCCCTATTGCGCAGCATGCTTTTTGATGCACGTCGTTATGACTTGGCTCGCGTCGGTATTTATAAATTAAACAAGAAACTTGCTTTGGCCGAGCGCATTAAAGGTCACCGCTTGAACGAGAACGTCGTCAGCGAAGATGGCGAACTTTTGGCGGAAGCTGGTGCAATTGTCACGGAAGAATTGGCCTGGGCCATTCAACAAAGTGGCGTAAACCGTGTTGAAATTAAACCCTTGCTTAAACAGGGTGATAAATTGCAAGAATCAGAAGACCTCGTTACTGTCATTGGTAACGGGCGTGTTGATTGTGCGCAATACTTGGAAGATACGTATGGCAAAACGAAGCTCGAAGGCCTAGACCTCAAAGCTTGCGGCATTGTCGAAAAAGTACGTTACAGCAATTTACGCAGCATCTTAGCCCAATTCGATGCGGACCTCGCTGAAAATGAAGGCGATTTCGTAAAGAGACTTTCAGAGGAACTGAACAAGGCTAAAGCTGACCTCTGCCCCAAGCATTTAACCATGGAAGACATTGTAGCTTCTGTGAGTTACTTCATCGGTTTATTCTATGGCGTAGGCATGACGGACGATATCGATCACCTCGGAAATCGTCGTGTGCGTTCGGTTGGTGAACTCTTGCAGAATGCGGTCCGTGTTGGTTTTGCCAGAATGGAACGTGTCGTAAGAGAGCGTATGAGCTCCACGACAGAAGCAGGCAATGATAAAGTAACGCGTATTGTAAACACCCGACCCGTTAGTGCCTCGATCAAGGAATTTTTTGGCTCTTCGCAACTTTCGCAGTTTATGGACCAACCGAATCCACTGGCTGAGTTAACGCATAAGCGTCGTCTGTCGGCTCTTGGTCCAGGTGGTTTAAGCCGTGACCGCGCGAACTTTGAAGTGCGTGACGTCCATACTTCACACTATGGTCGTATGTGTCCCATTGAGACTCCGGAAGGACCGAACATTGGTCTGATTAACTCGCTTGCCACCTATGCACGCGTTAATGAGTATGGCTTTATTGAAACTCCTTACCGTATTTATGATAAGAAGAACAAAGTGGTTACCGATAAAATCGAGTACATGACCGCTGACAGAGAAGACTATTTCTATATCGCACAAGCCAATGAACCCTTGGATGAAGACGGGCACTTCAAAGCTAAACGTGTCACCGTCCGTTGGCTAGACAAATTCTTGGAAGTTGACCCTCAGATGGTTGACCTGATGGACGTCTCACCGAAACAGGTGGTTTCCGTCGCTACCTCTTTGATTCCTTTCTTGGGTAACGACGACGCGAACCGTGCTTTGATGGGTTCTAACATGCAGCGTCAAGCAGTGCCGCTGATTAGGACCGAGTCACCCATCATCGGGACCGGTATGGAATATCGTGCCGCGAAAGACTCTGGTGCTTGCGTTGTTGCGAAGCGTTCAGGTTCAGTTGAATTTATTGATGCTGATTTGATTGTGGTCGCACATTCCAAAACCCAAAAAGACAATTACAAATTAATTAAATATCAAAGATCCAACCAAGGAACGTGTATCAATCAACGTCCTCTCGTTCAAGTAGGCGACAAAGTGGCTGCCGGAGATATTTTGGCAGACGGTCCTTCGACTGATAATGGTGAGTTGGCGCTTGGCAAAAACGTCCTCATCGGCTTTATGACCTGGGAAGGCTACAACTACGAAGACGCTGTCTTAATCAATGAGCGTCTAGTCCGCGATGACGTCTACACTTCTATTCATATAGAAGAGTATGAGTGTGAAGCGCGCGATACGAAGTTAGGTCCCGAAGAAATCACACGTGAAATCCCCAACGTTTCGGATGACATGCTCAAAAACCTTGATAACAAAGGTGTTGTGCGTGTTGGTGCTGAAGTCCATGCTGGTGACATCATTGTTGGTAAAGTTACACCAAAAGGTGAAACTGAATTAACCGCAGAAGAAAGACTCTATCGTGCGATCTTCGGTGAGAAGATTCGCGAAGTCCGCGACACCTCAGTGCGCGTACCACATGGTGAGTCCGGTATCGTAGTTAACGTTGTCGAGTTTGACAAGGACAACGGCGACGATATGAAGCACGGCGTCAACCAACTCGTTCGTGTCTACATTGCTCAGAAGAGAAAAATCTCTGTGGGCGATAAAATGGCTGGTCGTCATGGTAACAAGGGTGTTGTTTCACGCATTCTTGCCGAAGAAGATATGCCATTCTTGCCCGACGGCACACCACTTGATATCGTTTTGAACCCCTTGGGCGTTCCTTCACGTATGAACATTGGTCAGCTTTTGGAA
>CAZNNL010000008.1:9791-27820 GCA_964574395.1 uncultured Oscillospiraceae bacterium
CCACTTAGGACGTGCAGCCCGCCAAATGGGTTACAAGATTGCTACGCCAGTATTTGATGGAGCGGTGGAAGCGGATGTGGCTGAGGCTTTTGCCAAAGCTGGTATTGATCCTGATGGCAAAACCACACTATACGACGGACGTACAGGCGAACCCTTCGAAAATCGTATTACCATCGGCATCATGTACTACTTGAAGCTCCTGCACTTGGTTGATGATAAAATTCACGCGCGTTCTATTGGTCCATACTCCATGGTTACGCAGCAACCTTTGGGCGGTAAAGCGCAATTTGGTGGTCAGCGTTTTGGTGAAATGGAAGTTTGGGCTCTGAAAGCATACGGTGCTTCTTACACATTGAGAGAAATTCTCACGGTGAAGTCTGACGACATTAATGGTCGTACCAAGACTTACGAAGCCATTGTTAAGGGTGAAAATGTTCCTGAATCAGGCGTACCTGAATCCTTTAATGTCTTGGTGAAAGAACTGCAATCACTCTGCTTAGACGTGACCATTTATTTACAAGACAAAAATAAAGTAGAGCTCAGTGAAGGCATCATTGAAGAAGACGCCGATGTTCCTACTTTCGAAACCACAACATTGGCTGGTATGTCCGACTATGAACTGTCTCAAGAATTGGCAGCGAATGGTTACACCACCGGGCAATTGACAGAAGATGGCAGTTTAAGTGGCCTTACAGATGAAGAAGACCCAGCATTAGACGACATTGAACCAAGAGAAGATGACCTAATCGAGGATCTTGTTGAAGAAGACAGTGCACTGTAAGCAGCGGGCTTAAGGAGAACGACAATATATGGAAATGAATAATATCGATGCCATCGGAATTGCGATAGCATCACCGGAAAAGATTCTCAGCTGG
The DNA here is from genome assembly GCA_964574395.1 of uncultured Oscillospiraceae bacterium. GTDB lineage: Bacteria > Bacillota > Clostridia > Saccharofermentanales > Fastidiosipilaceae > JAXGQD01. The sequence goes on from CAZNNL010000008.1 coordinate 10,667, forward strand.
TCAAGGGGTGAAGTAAAAAAACCCGAAACCATCAACTACCGTACCCTCAAGCCGGAGCGCGATGGACTCTTCTGCGAGCGCATTTTTGGTCCAACCAAGGACTGGGAGTGCTACTGCGGTAAGTATAAAAAAGTGCGTTACAAAGGCATAGTCTGTGATAAATGTGGTGTTGAAGTAACTCGCGCTAGAGTGCGTCGTGAACGCATGGGTCACATTAAACTAGCCACCCCTGTTTCACACATTTGGTACTACAGAGGCATCCCTAGCCGTATGGGTTTAATCCTAGATATGTCACCCAAGAGTTTGGAGAAAATCCTGTATTTTGCCAACTATGTGGTGCTTGAAGCAGGAGACACCGCCCTAGAGTATAAGGGGCTCTTGAGTGAGCGCGAATATCGCGAAGCTCAAAAGCAATATGGCCGTACTGCGTTCCGCGCTCAAATGGGTGCAGAGGCTGTCAAAGAACTGCTACACGCAATCGATCCTGATCAATTGGCGGTTGATTTGCGCGAGGAATTAAAAGCAGCATCTGGGCAAAAACGCGTCCGCCTTGTGAAACGCATGGAAGTCGTTGAATCCTTCAAAAAATCCGGAAACTTACCGGAATGGATGATTCTTGATGTGCTGCCGGTTTTGCCACCTGACTTACGCCCTATGGTTCAATTGGATGGTGGTCGTTTTGCCACATCTGACTTAAATGACTTATATCGTAGAGTTATCAATAGAAATAACCGTCTCAACAAATTGCTGGACTTAGGTGCTCCTCAAATTATCGTGCGCAATGAAAAGCGTATGCTGCAAGAAGCGGTGGATGCTCTCATTGACAATGGCCGCCGTGGACGTCCTGTCACAGGCGCTGGTAACCGTGCTCTGAAATCCTTGTCAGACCTGCTCAAAGGTAAACAAGGGCGTTTCCGTCAGAACCTCTTGGGTAAACGTGTCGACTATTCCGGTCGTTCCGTTATCGTTGTTGGTCCTGAGCTGAAACTTCATCAGTGCGGTCTACCTAAAGAAATGGCGGTTGAGCTGTTTAAACCATTTGTTATGAAGCGCTTGGTACAAGATGGCTATGCCCAAAACATCAAGATTGCTAAACGTTCAGTCGAGCGTGGCGACGATATCGTGTGGGACATCTTAGAAGAAGTTATCAAAGATCACCCCGTGCTCTTGAACCGTGCTCCAACACTGCACCGTCTTGGTATTCAGGCGTTTGAACCTGTACTTGTTGAAGGACGTGCGATTAAATTGCATCCGCTCGTTTGTACTGCTTATAATGCCGACTTTGACGGAGACCAAATGGCTGTGCACGTGCCGCTGTCCGCAGAAGCACAAGCAGAAGCCCGTTTCTTGATGCTTTCAGCTAATAACTTACTGAAACCTCAAGATGGAAAACCTGTCACGGTTCCTACACAGGACATGGTTTTAGGTATTTACTACCTCACACAACTACGCCCTGAAGACAAAGGCGCTGGAAAGATTTTCTCCTCCACAGATGAAGCTGTAATGGCTTACCAGGACAATATCATCACGCTGCAAGCCCCCATCACCGTGCGCGTTTCACGTAAATTCAAGGGTGAAATGGTTAGCGGTCGTATCGAAACAACTTTGGGACGTTTACTCTTCAATGAAGTTATCCCACAGAACATCGGTTTCGTAGAGCGCACTACGCCTGAAGAAGCAGTCAAACTCGAATGTGATTTCCATGTTGATAAGAAGAAGCTTGGCAAAATCATCGAACGCTGCATCGCCACCAACGGTATCCCCAAAACTGCCGCCATCCTCGACAAAGTCAAGGAGACGGGTTATAGCTACTCCACCAAGGGTGGTATCTCCATCAGCATCTTCGACATGATCGTACCCGACGTCAAAAAGAATTACTTAGACGAAGCGGAAGAAAAAGTCGAAATGATTGCTGGTATGTACCAACGTGGTTTAACGAACGAAGAAGGACGTAAACAAGCAACAATTAAAGTTTGGCGCGAAACGACTGACAAAATCACCGATGCGCTCAAGAAGAGCCTGCCTGTTGATAACCCAGTCTTTATGATGTCTGATTCAGGTGCGCGTGGTTCCATGAACCAGATTAAACAGCTCGCAGGTATGCGTGGTAACATGTCCGATACTTCAGGTCAGACCATCGAAATTCCGATTAAGTCTAACCTGCGTGAAGGCATGAACGTTTTGGAATTCTTTATTTCCAGCCATGGTGCGCGTAAAGCACTTTCAGATACAGCGTTGAAAACGGCTGAATCTGGTTACCTTACCCGTCGTCTGGTTGACGTTGCACAAGATGTCATCATCCGTGAAGAAGACTGCGGAACCGATGAATTCACCGAAATTACTGCCCTTATGGTCGGTTCTTCACAAGGTGACAAACACATCATCAAGAGCCTTAAAGATCGTATCTTGGGTCGTTACACAACAAGTGATGTCCTGAATCCTGCTGATGGCTCAGTGCTTGTCGAAAAAGGCGTGATGCTGACCGTAAAATTAGCTCAGACGATTGAAGATGCAGGCATTGAAAAAATTGCTATTCGCACAGTCTTGAACTGTAAGGCAAAACAAGGCATTTGCGGCCACTGCTACGGCATGAACCTCGCTACTGGTGAACCCACTGTTGTTGGCGAAGCAGTCGGCATTATGGCAGCACAATCCATCGGTGAGCCTGGAACACAGCTGACGATGCGTACTTTCCATACTGGTGGTATCGCTTCATCATCTGATATTACGCAAGGTTTGCCACGTGTCGAAGAACTCTTTGAAGCACGTAAGCCTAAGAGCCAAGCAATCATGGCTGAGCTAAACGGTGTCATTAGTAGTGAAGAAATCAAGGGCAAACGCCGCATTCATATCACTCCTGCTGAATCCGCAGAAGCTGTCAGCTATGATGTTCCTTATGGAGCAGGTGTTCTCGTTAAAGACGGAGATTACGTCGAAGCGGGTGACCTGATTACTGAAGGATCCGTATTCCCACAAGACTTGATGAAAATCAAAGGTCCTGCAGGCGTACAAAAATACATCATTTCCGAAGTTATCAAGGTCTACAACAACAACGGTGTTGAGATCAACGACAAACACGTCGAAATCATCACACGTCAGATGCTTCGCAAAGTACGTATCGATGACGCCGGTGACACCGATCTCATGACTGGTACGAGTGTTGATACTTTCACCTTCCGAGATGCCAACATCGCCGCTGAAGAAGAAGGTCTCACTCCAGCTAGTGGTAAGCCAATCTTATTGGGTATTACCAAAGCTTCGCTGGCAACAGATTCGTTCCTCTCAGCCGCATCTTTCCAAGAGACTACACGTGTCTTAACAGACGCTGCAGTTAAGGGCAAAATCGACCCACTGCTTGGTCTCAAAGAAAACGTCATAATCGGTACACTCATTCCTGCCGGTACAGGACTACAAAGATATCGCAACATTACCGCGGTACCCAACATTCCTGAAAACGCAGAAATTCTTGAGTCGGTTAGTAATTAATCCGCATCAGAGTAACAGTGGATAGTAATCAGTGAACATCAAACAGCGATTCGTGTAGAGGCTAAGAACCACTACCGGGTCGCTGTTTTATAAGAAGATTAAAAACACAGAAGTCGAATGGAAAGCAATATTTGGAAGGAAGCAAAAATTGAACTACATCGTATTTGACCTTGAGTGGAACATGGCCAATCCGTGGGACAAGATTGACGAACAGCTAAAAGCGAAAATGCCCTACGAAATAATTGAGATAGGTGCTGTAAAAATCGACCCTGAAGGCAACGATCTGGGGCATTTTAATGTCCGCATCAAGCCCAGCTTGTACAAGAAACTTAATCGTCATGTTGGAAAAGTAACGAACATGACGCAGCTTTCGCTAAATACAGGTTATCCCTTCAAACAAGCTATTGCAGGCTTTTGGAACTTTTGCGGAGAAGATTACTGCCTCTGTAGTTGGAGTGACAGCGATGCCGAACCACTCAAACGCAATCTCGAATTCCATGGTTATTCATCGGATTTAGGGGTACGCGTCCTTGATGTGCAGCGCGCCTTTACAGATTTGGTTGAACCAGGGGAAGGTCAACGCAACGTAGAATATGCACTTGATCTACTCAAACTTCCTAAGAATGAACCTTTCCACAAAGCTTTATCTGACGCACGTTATACGGCAAAAGTCTTAGTTCGGCTTTTAGAATTTGCTAAGGAGGATGGCAAAACCGACTTCTACAAACGCTACTCCTACAACCCCGACATGATTCTCAAATCTAGCCTTCATCTACCCATCGCCAAAGATTTAGCAGAAGCAGAAGCCTTCTTGCGCGCCCAAGTTTTGCATTGCCCACACTGTAAAAATCTGCTCACTGAGATTAATCCCTGGAATATTCAAGGTAAAACGCGCAAGGCTCTTTTTAGTTGCACCGAGCATGGCGAAATCTTAGCCCGCTGCCGCACCCGCAAAGGCAAAGAAGGCAAGTGGCTCTCCACTGTCACACTACAAATCGTCAATAGCTAAGAATCCTGGCGTCGTGCCAAATTAGTCGCAAATTTGACACGCTCACCCGAAACCTTAGCCCCATGCCAAACAACAACAATAGTGTAAAATAGTAAGCAAGAAGTTTTGAAAGGGTGGGGCGGATGATTTTACATCGTAAGTTTGTTTTTTCGACTTCGAATCAGGCAGATGTCCTCGACTTTCAAAAGACCATGAAAGAGGCATCTATTCCGGTCGATGTCTCTATTTCTACTAAGCGCCACTACCGCGTTTATGTGCACGCGAAGCATTACGACGATGCCCTCAGCTTGAGCGGTAGGGAAGCTGCGCCTAAAGAAGAAATGCTGGCCAACGACACGGAGCGCGGCTTTATCCTAGTCATTATTGCGCTTGGTCTTTTTGCTTGGGTGCATCTTTTCGCCAACCTTTTATTTAAAACCAGCTTTGATCAAAACTACTACTTTTCTCCGCAAGCACTGATGCAAAGCACCTACGTATGGATGCCATTCATTCCAATCCCAACGCTATTACTACTCATCTTTTGGCAAAAAACAAAACAACAACCCAAGCTCTTGTATTTTTTACTAGTTGCCTGTGGATTTGCCTTGTTTATGCAAGTGGCAGCTTACTTACTAAGCTTTACCACGGGCTTGTTCTGGCTATTATTACCACTGATACTCCCTGGCTATTTTCTGGCAAAACGCATAGCCTTACACTTAACTCAAACCAATGAAAACACTAAACAATCCCTCAATAAATAAAGAAGAAGGTAAAACAATGCAAACGAAAACAGCACTTGATTATTTTTTAGACTACATAACGTACGATACGCGTTCGGATGAGAAAAGCCTGACTTGCCCCACAACTCCGGGGCAGATGCACTTGGCCAAGCGTCTGAAGGATGACTTGGAAGCGTTGGCGATTGCGGCGCATATTGATGAGAATGGGTATGTGATGGGTTTTTTGCCATCAAATACCGTAACAGATGAAGCACAAACCACACTTGGTTTTGTCGCACACATGGATACCTCACCTGAAATGAGTGGGGCGGACGTAAAAGCACGCATTATCACCTACGAAGGTGGTGACATCGTCCTCGACGATGCGGGACAATACGTGATGGAGGCGAAAACTTTCCCTGATCTTCAGAAGTTGATTGGCAAAAAGCTCGTCGTCACGGATGGCTCCACCTTACTCGGAGCAGACAACAAAGCCGGAGTAGCCGCAATCATGGGGCTGCTCGCACAATTCAAAGCGAATCCGCAATTGCCACATGGCCCAATAGCCGTCGCTTTCACACCGGACGAAGAAGTCGGTCGTGGCGCGCACCTTTTTGATGTCAAAAAATTCGGCGCGGATGTCGCCTACACCATAGACGGGGGAGAGGAAGGCGAACTCGAGGCGGAGAATTTTAATGCAGCTGCGGCAAGTCTGCATTTCCAAGGTCGAAGCGTGCATCCAGGCACAGCCAAGGACCAAATGGTGAATGCTTCGCTTTTGGCGAGGGATTTTACCAAACTCCTGGACGATATGGACACACCTGAAAATAGTTCTGGCTATGAGGGTTTTTTCCATCTTACGGACATGCAAGGCCAAGTCGAAGAAGCAACGCTAAATTACATCATTCGCGATTTCGATGAAGATAGTTTTGGCAAAAGAAAAGCACACCTACTTCAACTTGTAAAAGAAACCAACGACCGTTTAGGCGAAGAACGTGTGCGCATCGAAATCAAAGATCAATATCGTAACATGAAGGAAATTGTCGCAGAGCACCCTTACTTAGTAGAACTGGCCAAGGAAGCCATGGAAGAACTTGGTGTAAAGCCTATTATTAAGCCTATCCGTGGTGGAACAGACGGATCCCAGCTGTCGTTTATGGGGCTACCCTGTCCTAATATATTTACCGGCGGCGCTAATTTTCATGGTCGTTACGAGTACCTCTGCATCGATAGCTTTGAAAAGCTTGGTGAAGTGCTGTTACTATTATGTGAGAAATTCTCACATGTGAGGAGCAATTGTGGAAGAAGTAAGGAAGGTTGAACTTAATTTTAATTTTGCCGAGAAGGTGTGGCGCGTAGGAACGCGTGACGCTGAGTTAGCTTTACAAAAAACCGAAGCAGCGTTGGCCTACTGTAAGCAAAGAGACCCTAAATTCCAGTATCGCTTGGTTACGGCAGGTGAGCTTCGTGAGGAGCGTGAGTGGTCTTTTGAGGTGCGTGTTTCTGCGGCTTCAATGAGCATGGAAGCTCGGCTTCGCTCTGATTTGAAGATGCTGGAAGAAGCGGCGCAAGCGAAGGTTATAGATTTTTTTGTAGAAGATTTGGCGAGATTGCCTTTGAGGATTTCAGAGCATTTGCGTTTGGCTGCGGTACTGCCGAGGCGGGATGTGCGGGATGTGTTGATTTTGCCAAAAGGAAAACGCTTCTCGACAATCGAATATGGTGCGAATATTGGCGCTTATGGGGAACGTAGGGCTTTTCTGCTCGCTCAGTTGCGCAAAGATTTGTTGGTCCAGCAGACGCAGGACAGTTTGGCCCAGGGTATGGAGCGTGTTTTACATGATGACTATTCTGGCTATATTACGACCGCGATGGATCTACAGTTTACGGATATTTCTCCTTATACGGAAAAGCTAAGCTTTTTTCCGTTTGCGGTGAAGGCTTTTTGCCCTGCGCCCGGACAAGGGTTGCTGGGCTTGCTAACTGCTGCGGAGAATGTGAAAGGTGCAGAGCAACTTAAGGAAATGGCTGATGACGAGAAAGCGCATGCAGCCTATCTTTGCGAAACGCGCGTGACTAGGAAACTCTTGGGCGTTCAGGTTGACGCGCACAGGCAGGCAGCGGCGCACCTGTATTATGACGAATCAAACACGGCTTATCTTCGCGCGGTGAACACCTTAAGTGACGTGACGTCGCCCAAACAGGTTGACATGCCTTTGGCGTTTCATGGGAAAGATCAAATAAACAAGGATTTGGAACAGGCGGCATTTAAAGCGCTGCTTGGCAAAATCTCCATCGTCGGCGCTGGTCCCGGTCCTGCGGAACTGCTGACCGTCAGGGCTTTGGAGCTGTTGAAGACGGCTGATGTCATCGCTTTCGACGACCCTTCGACGGGCTCTGTCTTGTCGCGTGCCTCAGCCCAAGCGGAACAACTATTTCTGGACTTTAACATAGTGAACGGTAAATCTATCCTTCCACCAGGCGAGAAAGTTAGTCGTATCTTGATGGACAAAGCGCGCCAGGGCAAGGATGTAGTCAGGCTATGTAGCGGTGATCCCTGGCTTATGGATCCTGCTGCAGCAGAGTCAGTACGACTGGCAAAAGCGAAAATGGCCTTTGAACTCGTTCCTGGTGTGAGCGCAGCCCTTGCAGCTGCCTCTTACGCGGCGGTTCCGTCAACCTTGATTGGGAAATCGAATTCCGTGCACATGCTCGATGGTAGGGATCCTTTTGCCGATGCTGAACATGGCTTTAAAGACTTTCGCTCATTGGTGCGTCTCGGAGGAACGTATATTTTTTCAATGGTAATCCAAAATCTTCCAGAAATATGTAACGGCTTGATGATGGGCGGTCTTAACCCAAATCAAGATTGCATTTTAATCAGTGATGCAGGTTTGGCGACGCAACGCGTGTTACGAGCGCCTTTGGCTGAGATTGCATCGCGCGCAGTCAAAGAGAATTTCTTGCCACCCGCGACGTTTGTAGTCGGTCCAACGATAGCATTTTCAGAGCAGCTACGTTGGTGGCCACCGCACGGTATTTTGTCAGGCAAGATGATTGTTATTGGCAAAAGCAGAGCCAACGACAGCTACGCCCAAGCCCTCAAACAAGGCGCTGAATCACGTGGCGCCAGAGCCATCGAATTAGCTTTGGTCGAACATCACACTACGGAAGCCGTGGCCAAGCGCATGGACAGAGACTTCCTCAAACTAATGGAAAACCACAACAAACTGCGGCGTCCTGAGCGCTCTAAACAGTGGTTTGTTTTTACTTCTGGCATTGCTGTAGAGGCGCTGCATCGCTGTTTGACACGCTTGCAGTTTGATATCCGCAAAATGGCACATATTAAAATTGCAGCTTATGGTAACGGCACTTTGGCCGCATTACGAGAAATTGGCTATACACCAGATTTTGTTCCGGAGATAGCAGATATGGAGCATTTAGCTTCCGGCATTGCTGAACGTGTTACTAAAGAGGATATGGTTATTCAGGTTCGTGGTACGATGGCAGTACCAGTCTTGAGTGTGGTGATGCAGCTTCGGGGTATTCCTTTTGCCGAACTTATTGCCTACGAAACCTACAATCATCTGCCGGGTAGAGAAGCACTTCTGCAATTGTTGGACGACATCAATTATTTTGTGTTTACCAGTCCGACGGCGGTTTATTCCTTCTTCGAAAGCTTGAAGACAGCGAATATTCTGCCACAACAGTTAAATCGTTTGCGTATCACATTGGTTCCGGCGCTGCAGGCGTGTACCAATGCGTTACAGTCGCGGGGTTTTGCCAAAGAACGCTTCCCCGAAGAATATACGGAATTGGGTGTCTTAAACTTTCTGACGGATTTATCGGGGGAGGAAAGCGATGGCGACGGAGAGACAGGCCTATAGAGGTTTTTTTAAAGAACAAATGGCAGAAGCCAAAGCGGTGGCTGCAAAACAACAGCGCACCCCTTTAAAAGCCGCCAGCCCACGCCTCTTATTCGCAGGCGTAGCTGCTGACAGCGGTACAACAGCCGTCCATTTGTCGTTTCTTGCCGCCATGAAACGCGCAGGCATGACAGTCCAACCCTTCCACGCTGCCGGGTCAGAACAAGAAGCCGTACTACAAGCCTTCGTCAGCGGACGCTTGCCACGGCTCTTGGACGATTGGCTCTTAGACAAAGAAACCTTAAGTTTTTTATTGAGCAAGCACAGCGAAGATTGCGTCTTATCCACCATGGAAGGCGCCGGCGGTTTTTTCGACGGTCTCTATAACGACGAAGCACAACGCTTGGGCGAAATACCCGGACAAGTCCCCACAGGATCCGCGGCAGCCTTAGCACTACGCTTAGACTACCCAGTCGTGCTGATAATACGCCCGCGTGGCAGCAAACAATCCGTACTTGCCGAGCTATTAGGCTATTTGGATTGGTATGGCGAAGCAAAGAAAAACCTCCGCCAAAGCTCGGCTGCCGGCATTCGAGGCATTATTTTTAACGAAGTTGCCGCTGGAATATACCCCGAACTAAAAGCCTATATTGAGGAACAAACCTCACTCAAGGTATACGGCTTTTTACCACCCTTGCCACCATTTTCTTTGAAACTATCTACGCGCGCACTGGGTGACCATAGCGCACCTGTTTGGCCAAAGCTTAGAAAATCCATTGATATTTTGGCAGAGGCTGGCAAAACAAGCCTCGACATCTCAGGCCTACGCGCCCTTGCCAACGAAGCCCCCTTGCTATCACAAGACACCCCACCGGGACTTTTAAGTCTTCAAAAAGACAGCCAAGCCCTCGGCGCGGTACGTATCGGCGTTGCCCTAGACCGTTGCTTCTTCTCCTACAACCAAGACAACTTAGAACTTCTCGCCGAATCTGGCGCTAAACTCATACCCTTCAGCTTACTAGAAGACCAAAGCCTTCCAACCGGCCTAGACGGTATGTACATCGGTGGTTTGTACTGCCCTGAAATTCTACCCCTCTTAAGTCACCGTGGACGCCTTGGCCAACAAATACGTCATTACACCGAGCAAGGTATGCCCATTTTCGCCGAAGGCCAAGGCGCAGCTTACATGAGTTGCAACTACTACAGTGCCGATGGAACACGTTGGCTCATGTCCGGTGCCCTACCTTATGACGCAGTAAGTCCGGCAGAAAAACATCAGGCTCTATATTCCGCGCAAGTCGGAAAATTACAATTAGGCGTCGAACACGAACCCTGGGAAGAAGCTTTTCTCAACCAAGACGAAGACTTAGATAACCCCCGGGGTATATCAACATGGCAAGTACCCTATTGTCATCTAGTGGCACGAACAAGTGGCCTCCTGCTAAGCAGCAACGAAAGTCTCCGCGCTTTAGGAACCGGCCAGCTAACACGCAGCAGACAATGCACCGATTTCCAAATGGCAACACCAACCGAAAGTTCCTTCCTAACTGGCATCAACCGCTCGTCTGTGCATACTTTAGATGCCAGAATTTTACTCTACAGCGCACCAGAATACGTTTTACAATTCATGAAAGCCGGAATTAAGTATCGCAATCGGGTGTGAACCTGGTGTGCTTACGGGGCTGTAGCTTTTAGTCCAGATGAGGGTGGCTGTGGCCAAAAGATGCGACTGACGTAGTGTGGGTTTTACGGGGCTGTAGTTTTTTGTCCAGATGTGGGTGGTTGTGGCCAAAAACTCCGACTCCCGTAGGGGGAGTTTTACGTGAGTACAGGTTTTTGTCCAGATGTGGGTGGCTGTGGCCAAAAACTCCGACTCCCGTAGAGCGAGTTTTACGTGACTGCAGGTTTTTGTCCAGATGTGGGTGGCTGTGGCCAAAAACAACGACTCCCGCAGAGCGAATCTTACGTGACTGCAGGTTTTTGTCCAGAGCGTTTGATTAACAATCAAAGCAAAAGATTCTTTCCAGAGCCAAATCCAAAAAAATAGATGATACTTCTATGCATTTCTCTTGCTTACGGTGGTTGCGTTCGTGCTTATTAAGAGAAATGTGTGATAATTGGATACTTATTAGAAATTGTGGTGTAGATTTATTACAACCACAACATCTTGTATGACAATTTGATTACAAAGTCGATTGTCTATTGAATCGAACTTTTGACTACTTTAAACTTACTTAAGAGAAGTAAAAGCTCAAAACGGCTGGTTATTAGGGTAAAAATAGAAAAAAGACCGTTTCCATCGTCTCATCAATATTTATTAACAAATAAATCCTTTCAAATGAGCGTAATAGTTCTGTAATAATTACAACATGATGGCGTAATGTGTCGTCAAAAATTATTGAGATTATGACAACTCCGACTATTCATATAGACGTCTTTAGAGGTCGATGTAAAGGCAAATTATTTGCTTAATTAAGTGGAGAATTTTGTGTTTTAGTGTCAAAACAATTCAAATATTTAAATGCAAAAAAAAGCTCTCATCTCTGGTTTTGATGAGAGCTATTATAATATTTAAGTATTTGATTCACGTCGTCTTGTGTTAATAAGACGATCGTTTTGAAGGCGAGTTAATTATGTTTGACCCTCGGTCTGAAAGCAACAAAGGCTCCGCCTAATTTACTATGTTGAAACCAATCCACTAAATCTATCTTGATTTGTCTCTGGTGATCAATCACTTCAAGCACACAAGACTTGAAATCAGATGAATACTCGATTTGAATAATTGAGACCCAGTGCCAAGATTGGATTGAACTTAATTTACCTTTGTCATAGATAAGCCATGCAATAGGAATATCATAGATTAAGTTATGGCTTATGAATTGTAATAATTCCTGCCATAGTTTCGCATTTCGTGGCTTTAACCATGATACAAGAAAACGTCTAGTATCGAGAGGAACACCGCGTGCAGCAGTGTAGTCTGTAAAACCACGCGACATCATTGATGAGCGCCATAGACCAATAGGTGCTGGCTTAACATAGCGCCACATATCATTCATGTGTGCCAGCATTTCGTTTTGTTCTAGTAAATAATCAGAATCGATAAAACCTTCACTGCGACTTATGCCTTTATATGGTTTGTATAAACTTACCATATCTGGCTTTCGGGCAATGTATGCTGCAATGAGTGCTGCAGTTGTTGGCCCACAACCACGTTGTTGACGATAACTTTGTTCATACCATGATTGATCGGGCCCTGGACTCATTTGTCCATTTTTTAGTCGCACAGACAACCATTCAGGATGCTTTATGCTTCTAGAGATTGTTTCAACAATCTCACTCTCTGTTTCGGTATTCTTATTATTTTGAAATTTTGAAAACAGAGTAGCCATACTAAATCTCCTCACGCATCATTCACGAGACAATATTATCTCAAAAGTGATTAACTTAAATTCTAGCACAATTGTATGCGATTCTTGGCTTTTGATATTTTCATATTGGCGAGATTTCTAATCTTAGCTGTAAATCCTGGCGCCGTGCCAAATTAGTCGTAAATTTGGCACAGACCCAGCGGCACACACACAGCGCTAGCCAAGTAAATCGCGAAGTTCTTCTAGGCTCAGCTTTTGTAAACCATCTTCGCCAGCTTGAATGACGGAAGAAATGAGTTGGCGCTTTTCGTCTTTAAGCGCAGTGATTTTTTCTTCTATGCTGCCGCGTGCGATGAGGCGGAAAATCTGGACAACTTTGCGCTGGCCAATGCGATGTGCGCGGTCGGTAGCCTGGTCTTCCACGGCAGGGTTCCACCAGGGATCCAAATGGATGACCGTATCAGCGCCGATTAGATTCAAACCTGTGCCGCCAGCCCGTAGAGAGATGAGAAAAATGCGTACTTCTCCGGCATTGTAGCGATTCGCCATGCTTAATCTATCGCGAGCCGAAACCGAGCCATCTAAATAAAAGTAGGCTATGTCCCTGGCCTCTAAGCGCGCTGCAACCAGTTGCAATAAAGAAGTGAATTGCGAAAAAATCAAACTGTTGTGACCGCTTTCAAGGAGATTATCTAGAAGCTCATCAAGCGCATCTAGTTTTCCACTGCCTCCATCGTAGTCATGGAGAAAAAGGGCAGGGTGACAACATAGCTGACGTAAGCGTGTTAACAGCGTGAGCACTTGCATCTGCGACTTTCTGTATTCTGCTTCGTCACGCATCTGACGAAGTTCCTCTCTGGCACCTGATAAATAGGCGTAATACAGCTTGTCTTGCGCCGGACTCATATCGCAAAGCAGCTCAGTTTCAATCTTATCAGGCAGCTCTTTCAAAACATCTTTTTTCAAACGACGTAATATAAACGGCTCCGTCAGCATGCGCAGTTCAGCTAATGCCGCTTTATTCTGCTCACGTGCAATCGGTAATTCCAGCTGTTCTTGGAATTGACTTTGTGTAAAAAGGTAGCCTGGCATGAGAAAGTCAAAGATTGACCAGAGCTCGGAGAGGCTGTTCTCTATAGGCGTTCCGGTTAGGGCGAAACGTCTTTGCGCGTTAATCTTTTTTACTGCCTTGGCGGTTTGCGTCGCAGGGTTTTTTATGAACTGTGCCTCGTCTATGAAAAATGCGGAGAACTCAAAGGCACGTAATTCCTTGATGTCTTGGCGCAATACGGCATACGAACAGACAACGACATCGGATGAGGCGATTTCTTCGATTTGGCTAAGTCGTAATTTTTTTGTACCTTCTAATAATAGGACTTTTAATTCAGGCAAAAATTTCTCCGCCTCCGCCAACCAATTGTAGATTAAGGATGTCGGTGCAGCTACGAGGACAGGTTCAGGGCGGGTTTTCTTGTTGAATGCGATGTAGGCGAGGGCTTGGAGGGTTTTGCCAAGACCCATATCATCAGCAAGAATTCCACCAAATCCATAATAGTCTAAGCTGCAAAGCCAGTTGAAGCCCGTTTTTTGGTAATTTCTCAGTACCTTTTTGACCTGCTCAGGAACAGGAAATTTCAAGCCGGCTGGTTCGCACAAGTCGTGAAGCATGGTGGTCAGGTCTGAGTTTTCTGCGGAGTCACGAATGCGTGTTTGTGTTTTGCCAGTATTAATTTGATCGGACAGTAGCTTGGCCAATGGCACAGCACGAAATGCTGGTAAAACCAATTGATTGTCCGTCTGTTTAGCGCCCCAATGTTCGAATGTATTTAGCAATTCCAAGCTTTCCAAAGCTGCGTCCGAAAGCTCCGCATCATCCAGCTCGGCTTGCATCTTGGACCATTCGACGAAGCTTCCATCCTTGAGCCGTGCGTAACCGCGTTTTTCGCGATAAGCAGACAGAATTTGCTGCATATCTTCTGCAGAGTATGGCCAATCTTCGAGATCAATGCTGAGCATATTGTTACTTCGATCAAAACGCAATTGGGCGTGGAAGCTCCCCAAGGGTCTGACCATTAATTGTTTAAAGCGGCGACTCAGGTACAGTTCAGCCCCCTGTTCTTGCAGCGCGCTCAAACCTGAACTCAAGAATTCCATGAGTGAAGTTTCGCCGAAGAGATAGTATGAGGATGCCCCAAGTGCGTGGTGGGTGTTCGAGATGGCTTGTCTGGGGTTGTCTAAGAGCGTGCTGCGTGATTTTTTGCGGATAGCTTGTGTGAGAAAGCGAAATTGTTTGGCTAGTCTTAGAAATTGCGCTTCCTTTTTGTAATCGCGCACAATGAGAGGTGGTGTAATTGAAGTTCCGACTTCTAGCAAGGACTCGCCGGCTGCGTTGTTTGGTCCATCTTCCATGAGAACCGTGAAATCTTCTGCGAGTGGGTGAGGATTAATCATGTATGGTCCGTAGGCAAAAGCAAGCTGGAGCCGTATCCCTTTGCCATCCTGATCTAACCACACAAATGTTTTAAGTTCTTCATGCACCAAGTTTTTGGCTTGTTCCGGTGCCAGAACCAACATATCGGACTGATGCAAACTCGGATAGATACGGGTCAAAAAATCACCTGCATGTTTAGGTGAAAAGTCTAAGCTTTGCCCTTCGCTTAGCGCTAGTTGAGTGAGCAAAAGACGCGCAGTCGCCGTGCTTACATCTTGAGCCTCCAAACGATAAATTGTTCTTTGATAGAGAAGCAAGGCTCCATCGCGGGTTAGTAAGCGCAAGTCCTCCGAATCTTCTTTGGCCTTCAAAGCCTGAGGGCTATACACGTGCACTGTTCTATCCTGCGCATCACGCAGGGTCAGACTCAACAAATCAAAGTGTGTCTGGGCCGATTTCGCCCATGAGAAGGTGAGTGGTGGGAAGCCATTATGGACTTGGGCGGGAGAGGGAGGGTCGTTTTGCCCCCATGAAATTTTTAAGGAGAGGTCTTCAATATTATTGGCAAAACCATCAAAAAATTCCCAAAGCCGCTTAGGATTTAAGACCACATTACTCCCCGCAAAGGCACTGCTTTTCGCAATATACTCATACGGCTGACGCTCGACCGAACGATTCCATAGCTGCAAGAGCCACTGCAAAAACCGCTCACCGGCAGCATTGAAACGATGCACCTTAGGGTCAAAATCTAGCGCTTGCCCAAAGAAATGGTGACCCCCGGAAGCGACGCTTTGTAGGAAAGCATCCATCTGTTTGATTTTATAGCTTTTGCTTTGATCTTCTCGCGTCAAACGTATTTGTGCGGAAAGTAGCGCTATCTCCGAGGTCAGTCTTGGCAATTGTAGGTGCAAGTCGAAAGCGAGCGAAAGTTCTGCGCTGTCGTCCTCTGTTTCGACATCCAGGTCCCTGGCTTGTATAGCGCGAAGTTGCATCAAGCGTGCGGGCGCGGTCTGTTCGGCTAGTGAGTAAGGATCGGTACTTGAAGAGGTGGCGGTATTTTGCTCAATAGAAGTTGATCTGATGGCGGCCGCTGAGGCATCGGCAGAAGTAGTTCTAGCAACAGTCTCCGGCATAGCGTTTTTTTCGGCTTGCGAAAATGGAGCAGGAGACTTAGTCTGTTCGCTCGTCTCCGCTTCTTCTTCAACGTAGGGTTTTCTACCTCTGGCAAAATCAGCCGGAACCTCTGGCACCTGACCTTGCCAAATAGGCAAGTTCTCCAGTTTCTCATTCATCGCGCGCACCAAAACAGCCACCATGTGCTTGCAACAGCCTAAATACTGGCGAGCAGCAGGGCAGTTGCATGAGATGCGTTTGGGGCGATCGCGCTGGCTAAGCGTAATCTGGACAGTATAAGTCGTGTCAGAATTGCTACTTTTTACTTTTGCCAAAAGACCGTGAATATTATCAAGGTAATAAAGAACCTGTAATTGCGAACTCTGCGCCAAAGCCTTGCCTCGTGCATAAACCTTCCCGTTTGTCGCTAAATTTTGGATTTCGCTAAGCGTGATACTAATTTGCATACCTTCCTCCGTAAACAATTATTATAGCATCTTAGTTAGTTTGAGGTTGAAAAACTGATATGCGTTACCCCGAGCAGACACCTTTCAACGCCGCCTTCCGTAGTAACCTTTCATAGCAAAAAATCCGCTGTATCAAGACGGAATTTGATAGAGCGTGTTTTTTGTGACAAATTCCACCTTTCATAGCAAAAAATCCGCTGTATCAAGGCGGAGTTTGATGGAGCGTCGTTTTTGTGACAAGCTCGCGTTTCTGACCAATCTGGTTTAGACCAAAAAGCCGCATCCGAAGACGCGGCTTTTGGGAATTAAATTATTGTAATTTTTGTAGGGAAATTTTTATTTTTCGTCACGTTTCACAAAGTAGCGTTTGAGTCCAATGAGCAGTGTGGCTGCAAGCAAGGCGATGATAGCGAAAGTGGTAGCATTCGTGTTTGCTTCACCTGTTCTAGGTAGTGCCTTCGTTGTAGTTGGCGCGGGCGAGATTGTAGTTGGGCCAGTCGTTGGGGGTTGGGGAATGACTGGACCGTTAGGAGCAGTTGTTGGCGTGGGACTAGGAGTGGTAGGCTCAGGAGTCGGACCGGCTGGACCTGGTGTGGGGTCGGCAGGACCTGGTGTAGGATCAGCAGGACCTGGTGTAGGATCAGCAGGACCTGGTGTGGGATCGGCAGGACCTGGTGTAGGATCAGCAGGACCTGGTGTAGGATCAGCAGGACCTG
>CAZNNL010000008.1:27920-39336 GCA_964574395.1 uncultured Oscillospiraceae bacterium
CAGGACCTGGTGTAGGATCAGCAGGACCTGGTGTAGGATCAGCAGGACCTGGTGTCGGTTCGGCAGGAACCGCTGTCCACATCGCATAAACGGTCATGTTTTCTTGTATGACATTGCCAAAATGAAAGGGCGTTGTGCCTGCTTCATCAATGTACCAGCCATCGAAAGTAAAGCCTTCTTTGGTTGGATCTTCGACTTCAGTTGCCGTTCCGCCTTCGACCACAGTCTGTGCTTCGACCTCTGAACCGCCCTTGCTATCGAAAGTAAGTGTGAAATTCTCTAAGGCGCGAGCCGTGAAGAAAGTTGTGTATAAGGAAAGATTTGCTTGGAACTAGTCTCGGGAAAATAAAACTGAAATTCATAGTCGCCAGCTTCAGTAATAGCGTCCGCGGGAAGAGTGAGAATACCGTCAGCAGGTACGTCAGGTCCTACCCAGTTTATCCATACTCCAGAAGGGTTTTTTAAGAATAAAATACGTTGTTCTTTCGCATCGATATAATTATTAGATTGAGCATAGATGGGAAATGCAGGAAGTTCGAAATCTTGACCGACAATGGCTACTGTTGGAGCATCTTGCTCATTTGATTGACCATTTAATGTGTGCGTCTGCACTGAAGTTAGGAAGTCGTATTGTTCCTGAGGAAGATCAATGATTCTGTTATAACCTACGTTAACAGTTGTGAGGTTTTCGAGCTGCATGATGCTATCGGGTAAAGAATCAAATTTATTACCATAGACAAATAGATCGTTAAGCACAGTAAGATTGCCGATACTATCGGGTAAGCTTGTAACACCTGTATTTGTCACGTTAAAATAATTCAACTTGGTCAGATTCCCAAAACTTTCAGGAACTGGGCCACCGAGCTTTTGATTGAGATTTAACTGCAAGTACTCCAAATTAGTAAAATTTCCAATAGCTTCTGGTATGCCACCGGTCATGTCGTTAGAGTTTAATTTCAGAAATTCAAGCTTTTGGGCGCCAGTGAGTTCATTCACAACTGCAGGAAAGTCAGTCAAAGCATTATAATCTAGTGCGACGGAGCTTAAATTGGTGAACGTACCCAATCCCTCAATACTAGCTACTCTGCCTGCGTTAGAACCTGAATAGCTGATAGTAGTTAATTTATTGACATCTTCGTCTGTAATCACATGATTAACGTCCGTGCCTAATCTTTTGGCGACTTCAGTTGCAAGGACCGGGTCTGTAATTGTCTCAGCAATCGTTGAGCCAACACCTGCGGCGTGCAAAGGTGTAAAGTTGAGCGGTGCTATAAAAATCAGCAAAGCAAGTGTAAGGAAGAAAGCAAGATGTTTTCTAGTTTTCATAAAGTGTCCTTTCAAGATGTGAATTGATACATAAACAAAGTAGCTAATAAATATTTGGGACAATCTCAAATTATTAACCTAAAGTCAATGAGGTGAATCATGTAAGGGAAAACTTAATATTTGTGTTGGCAAAACGACACTACACAATAGACACTTGATTTGTGCAGCATCGCCAATTGGTGGTGTTTTGCCGAAAAAATTTCGACAAAGTAGTGCTTGCATAGACGGTAATGTGTTACAATTTTATTACTAAATACAAAACACGATTTACTGGGATGCAGTGCTTCTGAGTGAATCATGAAGAGGAGGACATACAATGTTTATTGAAGAAATCATTGGTGCATTTACAGGTCAAAACAGAAGGACACGTCAACGCCAAGTGTGCGGGGCTACCATTTTGGGAATAATTGCAGGTGCAGCTGCGGGTCTATTATTGGCTCCTCAGTCTGGCGAAGAAACGCGTCAGGATATTGCAGATTTTGCAGTTAAAAGTGCCGATGTTGTTAAAGAGAAATCCGTTGAAACCGGTAAAAAGATTAAAGCAACAGCCACTGATCTTTATGGCAAAGTAGAAGATGGTGTCCACCGCTTAATTGACAAGGGTGAAGACTTAGGTGACGTCGTTGATGACGCAGCCAAACAAGCCAGAGCTGCAGCACGTGACGCGCGCAGAAAAGCACGCGAAGCCGCTGGCAGAGCTGAAGAAGTACTCACAGAAGAAATTGCAGATGCCGTTGAGGCTGCAGAAGGCTGATTCGACTAAGGTATTTAGCCACAATTATGAAAAATTGTATTTCAACGAGCTTTGCGACACTCTTTCAGGGTAGCGCAAGGCTCCTGTGCTATTAAGGAGGATTAGTTATGCAGGGAAGACTTATGCAGGTCCCGGTACTTATGACGCAAGTAACAATTAACCTTAGTGATTTGCTCAATCTCATTTTGGCCTTGGCAGGTGCAACGGCTCTCATTGCTTTAGCTGTTCTACTCTTTAGATTGGCTGCCATGATGAAAAGCATCAACAAACTAGTTGAGGATGTTACCCCTAGTGTCGATGAGAGCGCGAAAAAAGTTCCAGACATTCTTGAGGACGTTCATACGATAACAGGGAATGTCGTCGATATTACCGATGCGGCTGCAGATTCTGTCCCAGAAATGCTTAAAGACGTTTCAAAAGTAACTGGATCTGTCGGAGGCGTAGCGCATTCCGTCGATGGTGTGGTGAGTTCTCTAAGTGGCCTGGTTACGGATGTGACGGACACTGTAGATTCGGTCGTTGGAGTAGTCAGTAAGCCGATTCATTCCGTGGCTAATGTTGTGAGTCAGCCCTTACAAAATGTCGATAAAATCTCTAGCTACATTCGCACAGGCATCAAAGTAGCCTCAGCTGTCAAAGCCGGATACAAAAGACGTGCCGATCGGGCTAAGGCTAAAGCCGCTACTAAAGAGGCTAAGGCGGCTACGAAAGAAGTCAAGGCTGCGAAAAAGCAAGTAGAAAAAGTATCTAAAAAAGTGAAGGCTAAACTATCATAATGACACGATTCCACAAAGATTATGTCCTTTGCCCGCATTGTGCCAATGAAGAATCCGTCGTGATTTGGGAGCGCGTGCTGGTACAAGAGGATCCAGACCTAAAAGAACGCATATTAAAAAAAGACCTGCAAGCATTTGAATGTTCGAATTGTGGTGAGACGGTCATCATGGCCGAGCCTTTCCTATATATCGACAACGCTGCGAAACAGGTTTTTTATTATTGTCCGGAATATAAAGACTTGCTCGATGACAATCGTGCCTTGGTCCAAACTATCCCTTTGCCGAAAGCGAGCGAATTACTAGGCTTGCCCGAAGCTGAAGCAAGCGACTATCGATTACGTTTGCTAACAACATACAATGATTTAATCGAGAAGATTCATTTACAAGATGCTGGCTTGGATGACCGACTTATGGAGTTGGTAAAACTAGCCATGCGCACACGTTTGCTAGAGGCGGAAGGAAAAAAACTTAGCGACATCTATTTTTTGTTGGCTGAAAACGAAGGCATGCTTTTCCAGGTTTTGGAAGAAGAAAGTGGCTGGAACAGTTTTGAGACGAGTCGTGAAGCTTATGACAACGCTTTGAAGATGGTCGCGAGGGATTTACCGCCAGATACCGGCTGGCTGCTCGTTGATCTGCAGTGGGCGCTGGATTACGTTTCTTAGTATTTATAAGCTGAATACAGTAGAGTGGTCTGAATTTCTTTCAGCCACCTAAACTAGCTTCGCCTACGCCTTTTGCCCTGTTGACCAGTACGCTTACCCTGCAGGCGCCGCTTCTTCCATTCTTGCTGACGCTCGTCGAGCATCGCTTCGCGCCGTACGCGACTCATTTGGCAGGATTTAAACAGTTCTCTGTGAAGGCGCTCGATAAGGCTGGCGCCCAAAATATCTGGAAGCTTGTTGACTTGGGCGTAAAGTTTATAACGCTGACCGTAGTAGAGAAGGCTACCTTTGCCACTAAGCTGCTGCGTTTGGCCAGGCATCGCTCGCTTTAAATCAGCTTGCTTTCCAAAACACAAAACATTAAAGAAATACTTAGTGTCGATGCGCCAGAAATTGGCTAAAGTCCAAATGTGATGTTGATTTTGTTTTAGAGGACTTTCTATGTTCGAAATGCGCGCTTTGCGATGTTCGTTTGCGGCTTGCACGTAGCGCCATTGGTCACTGCCATCCGTGTAATGACTGGGAAGGAACATCCCTTCACGGTTTTTGGCTTCTACACAGAAAATTCCCTTGCGACTAAGGACAACGAGATCAATTTCGGCAAAAGACCCATTCGGCTTCGGAACAATGGGACTAATCAGAATATATTTAGGTTGTGGCAAGACCTGAAATAAACGCCAGGCGTAGTATTCGCCGCGCATTCCTTTTGCCAAACCATCCTGCCCCTTAAGCTCCTCCTCAGAAATCGCCGTCTGATGATAAAACGTGGTACCACGATAATATTTCCGTAATTTTCGCGCAGCAATTTCGCTGAATATGAGGAGTAATGTCGAAAAAATAAGACACAAAGGAACAATAATGGGGAAATCCAAGACCAAACTGTGCCCAAAAGGCAAACGATCGTAATGATGGATAAGTTTTATCAGCGTAAGTCCTGCAGATACGACGGAGCCGGCACCAAAGAAAAAGAAGATTAACAAGCGCCGCAATTTGTCCCAGGGAAGTTTGGGATATTCGCTGCAATAGAGTTCTGCGACAACAAATGGGGTGAAGACACGCGAGTCTTCGTAAGCCAAGAGGTAGTGATATTCACTGGTTGGCAAAACAAATAACAGATACACGACCCTCATCAACATAAAAGCCGTCAACAATAGAATTATCCAAGCCAAAACTGGCCAATAGGGCTCAATCAAGCTACTTAAAAAAGTGAAGCTCACCTTAAATTTATCCTCTTTTTATCTCTGCAAGTGCAGCAGCTGCAGCCTTGAAGGTTTCCAAATCAGCGACTTTGCGCTCGTACTCGCTGATACCCGCGGCGCCCATATGCACATGGGGGTGCCTAAATAGCATGGGGCTATCAGCAGTTTTTGTGGCGGAGAGATGGAAGGCGCGTAGCTTTGTGTGGGCAGCTAGTAAACGGATTACGTCAGCATTGATACCGCCTGCGGCAAGGATTTGAATGCGGCCAGCCGCTTGGTCGGCTAGTCTGACCAAAAGTTCTCGTCCCTCCAATGCGGAACTAGCTTGCCCAGAAGTAAGGATTGTATCAAAGCCGATGTTAATTGCATCCTCGAGTGCTTCAAAGGGGTCCCGGGTGAGGTCAAATGCACGATTCAGGGTAAAGCCCGCAGTGCCGGCCGCCTCACGCATGTGCTTAAGTGTTTCTATATCAAGTCGCCCATCTGCTAGAAGATGCCCGACAACCACGCCTTCCGCACCTAAATCCACAAAAGTTTTAATATCTTTAAGTAAGCGGGTGTTTTCGTCTGTATCGTAGAGGAAATCACCAAAGCGTGGGCGCATGAGCACACGAACGGGGATTTGGCAGTGCTCTTTTACATCGTTGAATAGACTGAACGATGGTTGTGTACCCCCAATAATTAAATTTTGGCAAAGCTCAAGCCTGGTACAACCTCCCTGTGTCGCAGTTACAGCGGAAGCCAATGATTCGACACAGCCCTCAAGTACTAGGGATTGCATAATTTATCCTCCCCTTATTCATTCTATGATTTTAGCATATCCATGCGTATGAGAAATGTTTGGAAATTTGGCAAAAAAGCGAGTTGTGCGACTTCGTTGGCAAAAAAGCAGCTTGTACGCCGAAACTTAGCATTTAGGCGCGATTTTCGTCAAAAAAGCAGCTTGTACCTCTCATATAGGCAAATTTCGGGTCACAAGTGCCTTTTTCTATCGCACAAGCGGTTTTTTTGTCAATTTTCTAAGGCGTTTTCCGGCCATCTGTCGCACAAGTTGCTTTTTTGCCAAAAATCAGCGCAATAAAACTAAGTATATAATGCTTAACGTCGATTTTGTTATTACTTAATGGGAAATTAACAATGGATTGATAATCTACCTATGGACTGTGTATTGAAATTTGCTTTTGCTATTTATGCAAATTTCCGAAGAAGCAGTTTCACAAGTTAGAAGTTTTGAAGGGCTAAAAATGAAAAGTCGTTGGAGTTTTCTTAAACCGATAATTGCAATTTTGCTGTTGATATGGACATTTTTTCCTATTTACTGGCTTTTGACGCTTTCTATTCGAGGGAGCCAGGAGTTGCAGGGCGGTCTGAACTTTTTTCCACAGTCTTTTTCAAATGAGCATTTTATTGAGTTATTTACAAGGAATAATTTTTCGAGAGCTTTGACAAATTCTGCGATTGTCACGGGTATTTCGCTACTTATCGGGATTGTTACAGGTGTTAGTGCGGCGTATATTTTGATCCGCAATCGCTTCCGCTTCCATTTGCGAAAAGCCAGTTTTTTCTGGATTTTGCTCTTGCGCATTTTGCCGCCTATTGCTTTTGCGGTGCCCTTATTTTTTGTGTTTAACAGTTTGCAATTGGAACAGACAAGAATTCCAATTTTGATGGTGCATCTTTTGCTCAATCTACCTTTGATTATCTGGTTCATGATGACGGCTATTGATGGTCTTCCGGAATCGGTGGATGAATCTGCACGGATTGATGGGGCAAGCGAATGGCAGCTTTACCGCATGATTATTTTGCCACAAGCATTACCTGCCGTAGCCGCGGTAGGCATGTTGTCTTTTATGTATTCGTGGAATGAGTATCTTTACGGAGTTATTTTTCTGCAAAACCCCTCCATGGCCACGATTCCCTTGCTTCTCTCTACCATGAACAGTGAGCAAGAACTCACGCAATGGGGGCGGATGGCAGCGGGTGGAGTTTTGTCCATGATTCCTGTGCTGATTTTCGTTGTCTTCGCACAGCGTTATCTTGTACAGGGTCTATCGAGCGGTGCAGTTAAAGAGTAGTGATTAATGTTTGGGCGTCTCAACCAAGTTGAGGCTTAAACGTGATGTCATATAGAAAAGTGGTTTTGCCAATACAAAACAAAACCTAAAGAGAAAGGAACTATAGATGAAAAAAGTAATGAAATGGACTGCCCTTGCACTGTCCTTAACACTTGCGCTAGGTCTCATGGCATGTGGCGCTGCAACAACAGAAACAACTACAAAAGCCGACACGGCGACTACAACAGTCGCAGGCGAAGAAAAAACGGACGACACGACAGCTGCTGTTACGGATGGTGAACCTGTCAAATTAGTCATTGCTGCACGTGGTGGCTCGCACGTTGATGCCATTAATGCGGTCAAAGAGAGTTTCGAAAAAGAAAACAACGTCATTATTGAAGTAAGTGGCTTGGAAGCTGCTGACCTCAAGAAAAATGTCATGCTAGATTCAACCAAGAGCGTATCCGCTTACGACCTAATTATGGCTGACGACCCCTGGATGCCTGAATTCGCTGCAGCGCAGATTTTCTTGAATCTCAGTGAAGCTGGTTATCAAGCCGATAGCGATTTCGTTGCCAAGTCTTTGGACATTGGTAAAGTACCCTATGGTGAAGGCGACCTTTACGCTCTGCCATTCTCCGGCAACGTGATGCTGTTCTTCTACAATACCGAATTAGTCAAAGATCTTCCCAGCGATTGGGAATCCGTCCTTCAAACCGCGCAACAGCTCAAGGCTGACGGTCAACTTGGCTATGTCGTTCGTGGTCAACAAGGCAACCCTATTGTTTCCGACTGGCTCCCCATTTATTGGGCATATGGCGGTGAAGTCTTCGATAAAGACTGGAAATCACAAGTTAATTCACAAGCTGGTAAAGATGCATTAAAACTTTACATGGACCTTTTAGAAAATGGCGCTAACTACGAAAAGAACGATATCGTCGCTTCCGTTTCCGAAGGCAAAGCCGGTATGGCTCTTGGCTGGCCCTCATGGTTTGTTTCTAAAGAAGGCGCGACAGCAGCTTACGGCATTATTCCTACCAAAGCTAACGCCTCTGCTCAAGCGCATGGATCCGGCATGATTGGTAACTGGATGATGGGCGTCACAGCCAACAGTGCTAATCCAGAACTAGCCA
Source organism: uncultured Oscillospiraceae bacterium (assembly GCA_964574395.1). Lineage (GTDB taxonomy): Bacteria > Bacillota > Clostridia > Saccharofermentanales > Fastidiosipilaceae > JAXGQD01. The sequence goes on from CAZNNL010000008.1 coordinate 35,828, forward strand.
TCAAGCTTCTCCAACACCTCACTTCAGCAGAATCTCAAAAAGCTGAAGCGCTCGTTGGTGGCGTACCTACACGTACTTCTGTGCTAACAGATGCAGAACTCGTAAGCGTTTATCCTTACTTCCCAACTATCTTAGAGGGAACCGAGAACTCCGTTATTCGTCCTCGTACCGAAAAGTGGTCTTTAGCTGAAGAAGCTTTAGGCGCTGAACTATCCGCGGCAATTTCAGGAACAAAGTCCATCGATGATGCTCTGGCTGCAGCGGAAACCGAGATGAACAAAGCTGTTGAATAGTAATGATTAAGAGCGGCAAAAAATGAGAAGACAAAGTTTAAGCTTGAATAAGTCAAAAACCAGCGGCTATTTTTCGTACCTCATGACAGGTCCGGCTGCCGTGATACTCTTGGCGACCAGCTTAATTCCCATGCTTTATGTGTTGTGGACATCCTTCACAAACCTTGATTTAACAACGATGCGCACAGGGAGTAAGTGGATTGGGTTTGAGAACTATAGTAAGGCTCTTACATACTCAAAGTTCTACGACTCCCTGTGGGTTACGATTAAGTTCACCTTGCTGGCTGTTGTTTTAGAGACTGTTCTGGGATATCTACTGGCAATTTTCGTACATAGTTTTAAGCGTGGAAGCAAAACGATGCGCACACTCCTGCTCGTCCCCATGCTCTGCCCACCCATAACAGTTGCTTTGGTGTGGCAAACCATGTTCAGCAATTCCTATGGCATCATCAACCAACTGCTGTCTTACTTAGGGGCAGCTCCCGTAAACTGGTTGCAAGATGTAAAGGTAGCTTTCTATGCAATACTCTGGATTGATATTTGGCAATATACGCCATTCGTCTTTTTGTTGATGTATGTTGCCCTACAGCAAATGCCGAAAGAGTTAACGGAAGCGGCTGCCGTGGATGGAGCGAGTGGCTGGCAACGTTTTGCCAACATTACCCTGCCCTACCTCAGCAAACAATTAGCAATCGTCGCCCTCCTTCGCACAATCGATTCATTCCGTCTGTTTGACAAGATTAATGTGCTTACCAAGGGAGGACCGGCAGACTCTACACGCACGATTACCATGTACATTTTTAAGAATGGTATAGATCAGTTTCGGATTGGTTTCGCTTCGGCAACGTCGATTTTGATGACGCTGGTTGTCCTGGTCCTGGCCGCACCCTATATCCGTTCAACGTTTAAGGCGATGATAAATCGCTAGGAATTGACAAATAATCAGCTTGTACGACGGGAATCGCCAAGTAAGTCTGTTTTTTCATTAAAATATTGGCAAAAAAGCAGCTTGTACCCTGAAAACCGGGGTTTGACGATGAAAACCGTCGCACAAGCTGTTTTTTTGACGAAAAAATGCTGGTAAAACGGTTTCGGAGGCGATTTGGGGCGCACAAGCTGTTTTTTTGACGAAAAAATCGCTGCAACACAAGCGACAAGAAAATTTTAAGATTTGTTAAAGGATTTATTTTAACTAATGAGCAATACTATAAGATATGACCACGACGGCTCATGCTATGTTCAAGCAGAAGGGGAACGATTTGCTTTACGATTTGGCTATTATTGGTGGCGGCCCGGCAGGAGCGACTTTAGCGCGCCTCGTTGGGACGAAACTGAAAACGATCATTTTCGATTTCAAGAATGACACGGACAGCAGCTTCAAAAAAGTTTGCGGTGGGCTACTGGCAACGGATGCCCAGAAATCGCTGTCGCATTTTAACCTCACTTTGCCAAAAGAAATATTAGTGGATCCCCAAATATTTTCCGTGAAAACGATGGATCTAGTGACACTACAAATGCGTCACTACCAGCGCTTTTACATCAATTTAGATCGTCACAAATTCGACCGCTGGCTCCAAAGTTTGATTCCTGAAGCTGTGGATCAGCACGAAGGACGCGTCACAAAAATTGAAAAAAGCAACAACCAATTCGCCGTAACTTGCACGCTTCAAGCAGGTCAGGAGGCCGTAGAACAAACGTTTCAAACGCGCTATGTAATTGGTGCGGAAGGAGCGAATTCGATTGTTCGCAAGTCCTTCTTTCCAAAACCTAAAATTACACAATATACAGCGATTCAACAGTGGTTCATTGCGGATAAGAGCTCGCCACATTACGCTTGTATTTTCGACCGTGAGACCAGCGATTGCTGCTCGTGGGCGATTCACAAAGATGGCTATTTTATTTATGGTGGTGCGTTTGGCAAAACCAACTCCAGAGCAATGTTCGACCTACAAAAATCACGCATGGAGCGCTTCGGTTATACTTTTAGTGAGCCTATAAAAACAGAAGCCTGTTTAGTGAACAGACCCAGACGCATAAGCGAACTTAAAGCAGCCCATAAAGGCGCCTTTCTTATTGGCGAAGCAGCTGGATTCATCAGCCCTAGCTCGCTCGAAGGCCTGAGCTGGGCCATGGACTCAGCATTAATATTAAGTAGAATATTGTTAGATGGTACTGTAAACCCAGAAAAAGCATACCAGAAAAAGACCAGACGATTCTGTATAAAAGTATTCAAAAAATTACTGAAAAATCCGTTCATGTATCAACCAAGTCTCCGTAAACTAGTTCTTAAATCAGGCCTTAGCAGCATCGAAGTGATGAACGGAACAAAACTGTGAGAAACGCAGTTTAGAACACGTGAAACTTATATATAGATTTCTCAAGGAGTAGTGTGTGGAACAAAAACCTAAATATCCAATCCTCTTAGTGCACGGCCTTGGCATGCGCGATGATGCGGCCCTGCTTAAATATTGGGGTGGTATTCCAGGTTTTCTTGAGGAGAAAGGCGTTCAGGTGTATCTCTCTGGTCAAGATGCTTTTGGTTCGGTATCTTCCAATGCTAAACAAATTAAGCAGCGCATTACTCAAGTTTTGCATGAGAGTGGGGCAGAGAAAGTTAATATTATCGCGCACTCAAAAGGTGGTTTAGATTGTAGGGAAGCCCTGATGGATGAAGGATGTGCGACACATGTAGCCAGTTTAATTACACTTTCGACGCCGCACCACGGTTCAAAAGTTTTAGAGCGCTTGCAGGAAAAATATCCTGAAGGGGTGCTAAAGATAGGCGCGAAGGCAATCAGTTTTTGTTATCGTTTATTAGGAGATGAAAGTCCGGATGTGGAGGAGGCGTGTTACTCGCTTTTGCCAGACGTATGTGAAGAACGAAACCGTAAACAAACTGCGCTAGACGGAATTTTTGTCAGATCCTACGCAGCATCGTTCAAAGCCAAACATTTAGGCATCCCCTACTTCGGAAGTGGCCGCTTAGTCGGTGCATTAGAAGGCGAAAACGACGGCGTCGTTTCGGAACAATCTGCCAAGTGGTTAGGGTTCTCTGGCACCCTGCGCTCATCAGAGAAATCAGGTGTCTCACATGTCGCACTCAACGGACGCAAAGGCTTGAACTATCCGAGCAAATTAGAGGGGCAAGAAATAAACTGCATTGCGGATTTCTATGCTTTGCTCTTAAAACTGTTGCGTGAAAATGGCTGCTGATTT
>CAZNNL010000008.1:39436-47504 GCA_964574395.1 uncultured Oscillospiraceae bacterium
TGCTGATTTGGGTTAGAATTTAAGCAAGAAACTATTCCGAAAAGAGGCAAGCGTGGACAAACTGCAAGGACGACTGAGAAGATACAATGTGTTGCTCGTGTTGGAGTATGGAATAGGGGCAAGTGTTGCGACTTTTCTTGCTTTTGCCTTAGGGCTAAAATACTATTCCGCTGCAGGAATCCTCGTACTGCTAACCATTCAAACAACCCGCCACCAAACGCTCCGAACAACCCTTCAACGCTACTTCGCATTTTTCTTAATGGTCGTTCTGAGCTGGCTGATTATTCGTCCTTTGAATTATACCGTCTTGTCTTTCGGTTTATTCGTCCTCGTCTTTGTCGCTCTCTGCATTATGCTTGACTGGACTGCGGTAATGCCAGGTATGGCGGTCCTTGCCACGCACTTTTTACTTGAGCGAGAGATGTCGTTAGCCCTAATCTTGAATGAATTCTGGCTCCTGATGATAGGGGCGGGCATAGGTGTTTTCATGAATTTCATCATGCCTTATCAGAAGGAACCATTGGCAAAATACCGCGACATTGTCGACACGCACATCGGTATTATTTTAAGCAGCATCGCTCGGCGCATGCATCGCTTGCATGAAAAATCTACCAATCCGCCTAATGATGCGGGGGCTCTTTTTGCCGAACTCAATGCCGAAAATGAAGCCATGAAAGCCAGTTTTAATGATTTCAACCAAGTGCTGTCTGAGTACCAAGAGGCCGCTGACTACGAACGCGCCAACCGTCTGCAATCCGCCAGCGTTTACCCTCAAGCGTATTTTCAGATGCGTAGCACACAGGCTGTTCTTTTACAACGCATTTGGCAAAACCTCGAACGCGTCACCGAAACCTACGATTTGAGCCTTCACCTTTCTCGCTTTATTCAACACGCCGCCGATTCTCTCCATGAACTTAATAACGCCGAAAGACTCATAGCGGAGCTGCTGGAGATTGAGGCGATTTATGTCGCGGCTCCGCTACCGGAAACGCGGGCAGAGTTTGAGAATCGGGCTTTGCTTTTCGTTATTCTGGAGGACATTCAGATGTTCCTGCAAATCAAATATGATTTTGCGCGAGAGATGTCTGAGCGCGACGTGGAGCGTTACTGGTATTGAGTGGGTTGGGGCGCCCTCTGAAATGCTTTCGGGTGGTCAAAATCTCCACTAAATCCAAGGTGAATCTGGTTTTTTCTGCGCACCCCTGGATTTGCCGCAAATTTTGACCACTTTAGCCTTTGTAGCGCCGCCGGGTGGTCAAAATCTCTACTAAATCCAAGGTGAATCCGATTTTTTCTGCGCACCCCTGGAATTACCGCAAATTTTGACCACTTTAGCCTTTGAAATGCCGCCGGGTGGTCAAAATCTCTACTAAATCCATAGTGAACCCGATTTTTTCTGCACACCCCTGGATTTACCGCAAATATTGACCACTTTAGCCTCTGAAATGCCGTTGGGTGGTCAAAATCTCCACTAAATCCAAGGTGAATCCGGTTTTTTCTGCGCACCCCTGGATTTACCGCAAATATTGACCACTTTAGCTTCTGGAATGCCACCCAACACCCAAACATAAAAAAGAGCAGCCGTGTCAAAAACACAACTGCTCGATTTCATCTTTAGAAATTTAAAACTACTTGATTTCCACGCCATAGAACGCGTCTTTGTAGAGTTGTTCGATTTCGTCGATGAGTGGGTAACGCGGGTTGGCGGAAGTGCATTGATCCTCGAATGCGTCTTCGGCTAACTTGCGAACCACGGCCATGAACTCGGCTTCGTCTACGCCCGCGGCCTGGATGGACTGCGGAATGCCCAGATTTACGCTCAAATTTTGAATGGCTTTCACGAGACCCATGACTTGCTCATCTTCCGGTGCATCAAATGGAGCGAAACCGAGTCTAGCGGAAATTTGCGCTAAGCGGTAAGCACCTTTGAATTCCGAGTATTTGGGGAAAATCGGGAATTTTGTGGGCATGATGGAGTTGTAGCGCATGACGTATGGCAAAAGAATCGCATTCGCACGACCATGAGGAATGTGGAAAGCGGCACCCAGCTTATGCGCCATGGAGTGGTTGATACCAAGGAAAGCATTGGAGAAGGCCATACCTGCGATGGCGGAACCGTTGTGCACTTTTTCTCGTGCTTCCTTATCTTCAGGGTTGTCATAGCTGCGTTGTAGATACTTGAACACGAGTTCTATCGCTTTAATCGCTAGACCATTGGTGTAGTCGGAGGCCATGACAGAAATGTAGGCTTCGAGGGCGTGCGTGAGGACGTCCATGCCTGTGTCGGCGACAATCGTGCGTGGCAGAGAATCGACAAACTGCGGGTCGATGATGGCGACGTCGGGTGTAAGTTCGTAGTCGGCCAAGGGGTACTTGATGTTGCCATTTTCTTTGTCGGTGATGACGGCAAAAGAGGTGACTTCGGAACCGGTCCCAGAAGTGGTGGGGACGCAGACCATTTGGCATTTTTTGCCGAGATTAGGGAAGTCAAAAGTACGTTTACGAATATCCATAAATTTCAGACGCAGTCCATCGAAAGAGGTGCCTGGATTTTCGTAGAAGAGCCACATACATTTAGCAGCGTCCATTGCAGAACCGCCACCCAAGGCAATAATGACGTCTGGTTTGAAGATATTCATCGCCGAAACACCGCGCATAATGGTTTGAACGGATGGATCAGACTCGACTTCTGAGTAGATTTCGCAGTGTACATAGTCTTTGCGCTGACGCAGATAGTGGAGAACTTTGTCTATGTAACCAAGTTCAACCATGGTTGGATCAGTGACGATGAAAGCGCGGCTGATGTTGGGCATGGCTTCCAAGTATTGGATAGCATTGCGCTCGAAATAGATTTTGGGCGGGATTTTGAACCACTGCATATTCACTCTCCTCTGATACATGCGCTTTTTGTTGACCAGGTTAATGGTTGAGACGTTGGAAGTGGTGGAGTTGCGACCATAGGAACCGCAACCGAGGGTTAGTGAAGGGTTGTTGGCGTTGTAGATGTCACCGATTGCACCTTGTGAAGACGGCGTGTTGGCAATAACACGTCCGACGCGCATGGCTTCCCCATAACGGACACAAGTGTCTTGATCTTCGCAGTGGATGACGGCAGAGTGACCAAGACCACCGAGGTCTAGCATGGTATCTGCATAGGCGAAACCTTGCTTTTCATCTTTACATACAAAGTAGGCAAGGACGGGAGAGAGTTTTTCAAGGGAGAGAGGGTACTTGCGTGAAGGTTCAGGTAGTTTTGCCAAGAGAATTTTAGTGCCAGCAGGAACTTTAATGCCAGCATCTTCAGCAATTTTTTCGGCTGGTTGGCCTACAACGATTGGATTAACCATCATCTTGTCATAGTTGATGACGTAGCGTGAAACCTTCTCTATTTCCTCATCATTCAGGAAGTAGCAGTTCATGGCTTTCATGCGCTCTTCGAATTCTTCGTGGATGGCTTCATCTACAATGACAGCCTGCTCAGAAGCACAGATCATACCGTTGTCGAAGGTTTTTGAAATGATTAGGTCAGTACAAGCGCGACCCAAGTTTACATTTTCGTTGATGTAGCAGGGGACGTTACCAGGACCTACACCTAGGGCTGGTTTACCGGCAGAGTAAGCGGAGCGCACCATGCCTGAACCACCAGTTGCCAGGATAAGAGAGACGCCAGGATGATTCATGAGGGCGTTGGTAGCTTCTAATGCAGGGTATTCTATCCACTGGATGCAGTTTTCTGGTGCACCAGCTTTAATAGCGGCATCACGCAGAATACGAGCGGATTCAGCTGAACACTTTTGTGCGCTGGGATGGAAGCCGAAGATGATGGGATTACGTGTTTTCATGCAGATAAGGGCTTTGAACATCGTGGTTGAGGTGGGGTTCGTGACAGGTGTGACACCACAGACGACGCCAACGGGTTCAGCGATTTCGACGTAGCCTTCAAAATCATTTTCTTCAACGACACCAACGGTTTTTTCGTTTTTAAAACCGTGATAGATGTACTCGGTGGAGAAACGATTTTTAATGTCTTTGTCTTCGATGACACCGCGTCCGGTTTCTTCGTGGGCTAGTTTTGCCAAACGAAACGCATTATCTAATCCTGCTAAGGCCATGGCCTTAACAATGCGGTCGACCTCTTCTTGTGTGAGGTCCATGAAGGCTTTGAGCGCCTCACTAGCCTTTTCGACTAGCGCGTCAACCTCGGCTTGGGGGGTAGGAATCTCAACCACCTCTTTGCTTGACGAAGCCGCCGCGGCCTTCTTCTTAGGGGTCTTTTTAGCGTTAGCATTATCGTCTTTTACGTTCTTGATCATGGTGCTTTCCCTTTCTATTGCACAGCCTCTCGTGCTGTTACAGCTATAAAAAAAGCCGGAGCGCTCGGCTCCGGCTGTAGAAAGCATTTAATGGAGCTTACTGCTCACCCTCTGCGTCGTAGAGTCTTTTGGACAAAACAGACAGAGAAACGGCGATATTTTCATGTTGTAGAATGATGTTCTTTGGTGCGAATAGATGGATAGGGGCGAAATTCCAAATCGCTTTGATGCCAGCCTCTACCAACGTATCACATGCCTTTTGTGCTTCTCCTGCGGGCACCGTGATGATGCCTATTTTGATTTGATTCTTCTGGACAAACTTCTTAAGGTCTTCCATTGGATGAATCTTCACGTCGCCGACTGCTTGACCCAATTTACTATCGTCTTTGTCGAAAGCTGCCACTAATTTCAGTCCGAATTCGCCAAACCCTTGATAAGCAAGTAAAGCAGAACCCAGATGGCCACTACCAATCAGTACGGCCGGTTTGACGTTGTCGTAATCGAGCAGACGGCGGAAGTCCAACAATAAATCATTGATGTTGAAACCTGTGCGAGGTCTACCAACTACTGAGGTCAGTGCTAAATCCTTACGGACTTGTACAGGATGGAGATTTAATTCGTCTGCCATGACAGCGGATGAGATCCAAATCTTACCTGCGGCTTGCTGCTCTTTCAGATAAGCAAAATACGTCGGAAAGCGGCGCAAGCTGGGTTGTGGGATATAAACATTTTTGTCTTTTGTGTTAGCCATAAACTTCTCCTTATTTCATATCCAAGTTCTTTGGACTGATGCTTGTGGAAATTTTCTTGGCTAGGCACTGTGTTAAATGCGTTACCGATAAATAGTTACCGGTAACAACGCAAACATAACAAGAGTGCTAGCGCAATGCAATACTATTTTATCAATAAAATCGAAAATCTTCATTCTGTCTCAAATAATACAAAAATATCGATTAAAATTATGCTTTTTACTCCTTTCATTCTCTTACGGCAGCGCGCGCCGCAGAAACACTAAACGCCAGACACCAAGTTCCGCCATTTTTTCCCGGTCTCAGTGGCAGCTAGACCGCCCTGAGAAGTTTCGCGCAAGGAAACATGCATAGATAAGCCAATGTTGTACATTGCTTGTATTACTTCGTCACAAGGCACGTAAGACTTGATTCCAGCTAAAGCGAGTTCAGTGGCCATTAAAGCAATGGACGCACCAGCGGCATTGCGCTTTACACAAGGCACTTCAACCAAGCCGGCCAAGGGGTCACAGGTTAAACCAAGCAAGTTTTTCAGAGCTATTGCTGCGGCATCGGCCGCTTGCGACGGACTTCCGCCCAGCATTTCTGTTAGAGCTGCTGCTGCCATCGCGGTCGCGGAACCCACTTCTGCCTGACAACCACCAGCTGCACCTGAAATCATGGCATTGTTGGCAATCACATAACCAAACGCACCAGCCGTGAACAGGTGATTGATGAGCACGGCATCACTCAGTTGATACTTTTCTTGCATGGAGATCATTACTCCTGGCAAAACCCCAGCAGAACCCGCAGTCGGCGTCGCACAAATAATCCCCATCGCCGCATTAACTTCATTCGTTGCAATCGCATAGGTGAGCGCTTTCAAAAACCCTTCATCCGTAACAAACTTACCCGCCTTGCGGTAGTCATCAAGCCGTTTCGCATTCCCTCCAGATAGGCCAGAGTGAGAAGAACTTCCCTCCAAACCTTCCTGCACAGCATTTTTCATCACTTGAAAACGCTTCGCCATATCTGCTTTGATATCAGAAATAGAGCGTTCACTTACGTGTGCCTCTTGCTCCTGCATAATTTCATATATTTTTACACCACGGCTTTCCGCCTGCTCAACCAATTCAGCTATATTTTTAAACACAACGTGAACTTTACCTTTCTAAGCTTATAAATTCAGTACGACGACTTGATGGATGTTGTTTTGCCCACGAATTTCATCCAGAACAGACTCAGGAATCACCTGATCCGTCTCAATGACCATCAAGGCCTGACTGCCCTTATCCTTCCGTGAGACCTCCATGTGTCCAATATTTAATTTGTGGATCATGAGAATGGTCGAAACAGAAGCAATCGTGCCATAGGCATCCTTATGAAAAATCAAAATGGAAGGATGTTCGCCACTCAAACGCAAGGAAAAACCATCAATTTCAGTAATCTCTATCGTTCCACCACCAAGTGATACACCAGTCAGAACCATCGTTTTATCATCGTTTGAAAGGGTAAGTTGCATGGTGTTGGGATGTTTGGGGAGCGCATCGGCTTTTTCAAATTTAAACGCTATGCCTCTTTGTTTGGCAAAACGAAACGCCTCTCGAATCCTCGGATCATCTGTTTCATAGTTTAATAGCCCACCTATCACAGCCACATCCGTCGCATGACCACGGAAGGTTTCAGCAAAAGACCCATAAAAAAGCACTTCCACAGCTTTAGGTTCAGCACCAAACAGTTTTCTCGCAATGAGACCTATACGCACTGCCGCCGCTGTATGCGAGCTAGACGGTCCAACCATCACGGGCCCAATGATCTCAAAGATGCTGCGGTATTTCATGGGGTAGGGCTCCTTTTGCCAACAATTTATCTGAAGATTTCTGATGAAGTCTTCAATAAGTATATTTAGAACATATACTTTTACATCTTAGTGAAAAACACCCAAACATACAAGCCTTAAAATGCAGTTTAACAGCATTTGTTAACAGAACGTAGACTATTATATCGATAATGGACAGACAATCAATCGGGGTGTTAAGGAGGTGTCAAAACTGTTCGTGCGGGGCGGGCAGTTCCAGTAAAATTAGACGCCAAACCTCAAAATATATAGCTAACAAAAAATAGCTGCTGCTAACCAGAATTTAACCTGTTTCTAATCAGTCTTTCTTTGGCAATTAACTTTCGAGTTCTAGGATAAGTCTGAAATCGCTTGCGTAGAAGCAAGTGATCATCAAACCTTAATAGGAGAGGAATATTCGATGAGAAAGAACAAATTGACAAAGACCCTTTTGACATCAGCATTGGCGCTCACCCTAGCGGTCTCAGCACTGATTCTGGGTTCAAGCAAACCTGCTTTCGCAGCCGAAACGACCACCGCTGCTGAAACAACAGCCGCTGCGGAAGATGCAACAGTTGTTGCCGCCCCCCGCAGATGGAGGTACAGCAAAATACGTCTTCTTATTTATTGGAGACGGCATGAGCCACGTTCAAGTAAACCTCGCACAAGCATTCCGTGGGACAGACATTAAAGGAGATATTAAGAATTCGTTGATGAATTTTTCAGAATTTCCCATTACTGGTGTCGCGACTACACAGGATTCAACTTCGTTTTGCCCTGACTCAGCTTCGACAGCAACCTCAATATCTGCTGGCGTAAAGACACATTCAGGTGTTATCGGTCTAACCGCTGACTTAAAAACAAAAGTGAAAACTGTAGCACAATATGCTAAAGATGCAGGCATGAAAGTTGGCGTCATTTCTTCCGTTACCTTGAATCATGCTACACCTGCAGCATTCTATGCTAGCAACGAAAGCCGTAACAACTACTACAATATCGGCGAACAAATGGCTGCTTCAGGTTTTGACTATTTTGCTGGTGGTTCACTGAAAGATCGCACTGACAAAGAAAAAGACAAAACCGACCTTTATGAAGTACTTAAAAATGCTGGCTACACCGTCACCGAAACCAAAGAAGATTTCGACAAATTAAGCGCTGGTACAAAAGCTTATGCTGTCAGCAATGCTCTG
>CAZNNL010000009.1:0-47105 GCA_964574395.1 uncultured Oscillospiraceae bacterium
TGCGACTAATTTGGCACGGCGCCAAGGTTCACCGCCCCCAAATGCCAAATTTGCGACTAATTTGGCACGGGCTACACACTCTGAAAAACCCTACAAGCCCACAGCGGCGACACTGCGTTCAAGGATGCCGCTGACGTAGGCGAGTACGGTGCCGTAGTTTGTCATGGGGACGCCGCGTTCTTCGGCGTAGAGGAAGCGGTTCTTGAACTCCGTTGCGGTGATCATGCAACTGCCGCAGTGTACTACCAAAGCGTAGGGGCTGAGGTCGGATGGGAAGTCGCGACCGACGACGTATTCGAATACCAGGTTTTTGCCAGTTTTTTTGCGTAGTGCTGTAGGGATTTTTACACTACCAATGTCTTCGTGGCTTTTATTGTGGCTGCAAGCTTCGGCGATTAGAATTTTGTCACCGTCGACAAGTTTGTCGATGGCAGATACAGCGCTGACAAGCGAAGGAAATTGGCCTTTTTGCCGAGCCATTAATATAGAAAAAGACGTAAGCGGGATGGACTCAGGAACGATTTTTGCAACTTCGTGGAAGGCTTGAGAGTCTGTGATTACCAAGTCAACTTTTGGCAATTCATCCAACACCTTAGCTAATTGTACTTCTGAGGTCATCATACATCGCACGCCAAGGTCTAAGGCGGCGCGTATGGTTTGTACTTGTGGCAAAATCAACCTGCCCTTTGGTGCCTCACTATCGATAGGGGCTACTAATACCACAGTATCTCCATAGGACAACAAGCCGTCCAAAAGACCTGCTTCGTCCACTTGCGTCTTCTTCAGTTGCTCGATTAATACCTGACGTAAAGCGCTGATGCTTGAATCTTCTTCTATAGAAACGAAAACTATGCCTGGATATTTATCCATCCATAGTTTGATTTCTTCTTGATTTAGCAGGTCTGATTTGCTCATCAGTAGAAGGTGTGGAATCTCCTTGGAATCAAGTGTTCTTTTAAATTCCTGATAGGCATCTTCTTCGCGCGACACTTTGTCACCGAGCGCTGCGCCATCTAAGAGATAGAGGGCAAAGTCACTGCGATCTAAAACCTTATGGCTGCGTTTTATGCGTTCAGCACCCAGGCTACTCGTGTCGTTAAGGCCCGCTGTATCAACAAATACAACGGGGCCAAAGTCAAGAAGTTCGACAGCTTTTTGTACGGGGTCTGTGGTTGTACCAGAAATATCTGAGACTATTGAGACCTCGCTTCCACTAAGAGCATTGACCAAGGCCGACTTTCCAGCGTTTGTGCTTCCAAAAACTGTAATGTGGTGGCGATTGCTGATAGGTGTTTTTTGCATTCTAATAATTCCTTAATTTATACAAACAAATCTCTTGCGCCGTTTTCTAGTTTCTTTAAGTTTTCTTCGACCAATAGACGGATTTTATCGTTTTCGATTTTGGGCAGTTTGCTTGCAATGATGCGTTCGGCTTTTTCAGTGAATTCCGCATCACCATAGTCGAGTGAATACTCTTTGAGCGTCATGAGGGCGTTGGGCAGGCAGACGTTTTTGATATTGCCGGTTTTCGCCAATTGCATGAAACGATCGCCTGTACGGCCTTGACGATAGCAAGCGGTACAGAATGAGGGAACGAGGTCTTCGTCCATCAGCCAATGGATGACGTCTTGGGCGCTGCGTACGTCTGCGACATCAAACTGTGCCCCATGCTTCTCGCGTTTGCTGTAGCCGCCAACTTCAACTGAAGAACCGCCACTCACTTGTGAGATACCCATACGAATCAACTCTTTACGCATCGCGGCATCTTCACGTGTAGAAACAATCATGCCGGTGAAGGGGACAGCCAAGCGCAGAATTGCCACGATTTTCTTAAACTCGTCATCGTTCAAGATGTGAGGATAATTGTGTAAATCGTTACCGGGTGCTTCACGAAGGCGAGGAACAGATATAGTATGGAAGCCTACATTAAACTTGTTTTCTAAGTGTTCATTGTGGAGCATTAAACCGAGCACTTCAAAGCGATAGTCGTAGAGCCCAAACAGCACGCCTGCTCCAACGTCTTCGATACCAGCCTCCATGGCGCGATCAAAAGCCGTGCTATGGTACATGTAATCACTTTTAGGACCAGCCAAATGCACCTTCTCGTAACTAGGGCGATGGTAGCTCTCTTGGAATAAAATGTAGGTACCAATCTCAATGTCATGCAATTTTTTATAATCTTCCACCGAAGTAGCAGCAATATTGACATTGACGCGACGAATCTCGCCATTCTCAAATTTCATATCGTAGATAGTGCGGATGCAATCCAAGATATAGTCGATTGAGCAATTCAGAGGGTCTTCGCCGGCTTCAAGCGCCAAGCGTTTGTGCCCCATTTTTTCCAAAATCTCTACTTCATGTCGCACTTCATCCATGGTCAGACGACGGCGGTCGAATTGATTGTCTTCACGAAAGCCACAGTAATCACAACGATTGATACAATAATCGCTGACGTAGAGGGGGGCGAACAAAACGACGCGCTCTCCATAAATATGTTCTTTAATTTTTCCAGCTATAGCAAAAACCCTCTCCATGACCTGAGGATCTTCCGCCTGTAAGAGTGCAGCCACATCTTTGTGATTTAAGCCCTCGAAGCGCTCTGCTTTGGCTAGGATAGCATCTAGCTCTGCGGGGCTGGTATCTTTCGCCTCAGCCAAGAGACTGTTGATATAGTGTTCATCAATGAAAAACTTTTCTTCGGACATGGTTTTACCTTTCTTTAGCTCTCACTTATTTCTTTAGGAGAGATAGCTGTTTTTATCGTTACATCTTTTAGCTTGCCTAGTTGCCCCGTGAACGCATTGATGCGATCCAAAGTACCGGAAACAACGATTGAAATAATGGCAACGCCAGCATTTTCAAGAGGTAAGCCCATGCGACCACGTACCAAATCTTTGTGTTCGGCGACGATTTCGTTAAATAGGGCTTGTGCTTGTTCAGGCTGGTCCAAAATGGCACTGATTACGGCGATACGTTGCATGAAATCCTCCGTGGATTTGGCCAAAAAAAGCAGGCTACGAAAGCCTGCGAAAATACTCTTGTCTATCGGCACAAAACAAATAAGAAAACTCATTTGCATAGTGGATTGCTTTATATTTAGGCATCTTTCGGATTAGGATGAGCTTTTCCGGCAGATCTTTATCAGCCCAAAGTCTACCACCATGCGTGGCGTGAGACAAGTCGGTTTCTTGTAAGTATTATTCCAAGTCTGTGCAGAGTAAATCTGCTAGTTCAGGGTTCTTGTCAAATTTTGCCTTGATAAATGAACAGACGGGGACAATTTTTACTTGCTCCTCTTTTGCGAAATCGATGATCGTCTCGAACAATTTCGTGCCTACACCTTTGCCGCCTAGTGAAGGATCCACAACCGTATGGTCCACCGCGATGACGCCGGCTTTGACAGGCTTATACGTGATATATGCCAGAGGATTATCTTTCTCACCAATATAAAACATACCTTGTGCTTTTTTTATTAATAATTCTTCCATGAAGATACCTCCATTTTTTCTTTAATTATAGCTTAAGATGCCTAAAAGTACGCTATAATTTTGGCAAAAGCGTCACACGAAGGGAGAACCATTATGGGCAAAATCATACTCGCGATTGACGTCGGAACGAGTGGTGTCAAAGCATCTTACATTGACGAAAATCTACTAGTTATTGCTGATACTACTGTTACTTACCCAACCCTTTATCCCCAAGCACATCAGGCGGAGCAAGACCCCAACGCGTGGTGGGCAGCAAGTGTCGAAGCAGTGAAATGGATTGCCGAAAAAGCACCCCAGGCACATGCGGACGTTGTCGGTATCGGGCTAAGCGGTCATATGCTTTGTCTTTTGCCAGTAGATGCCGAGGGAAACCCATTGTACAACGCCTTAATCCACAGCGATGGAAGGGCTCTCGATGAGAAAAATGAAATTGCTGAATGGATAGGTGAGGAGGCGCTTTACCACTTAACGGGCAATGTTTTGTCTGTAACGAGCCCACTGTGTAAAGCCTTATGGTTCAAACGCAATGAGCGAGAACTGTATAATCAGACCGCCGCTTTCTTGCAATCCAAAGACTATCTTGTTATGCGTCTGACTGGCGGGCTTTTCTCAACTGATTATTCCGATGCTTCACATGCGATGTTATTAGATTTGGCAAAACTTGACTATGCCTACGACTTATTGAATACATTAGGTTTGGATAGCGAAAAGTTTCCTAAATTATATAAGAGTCACGATATCGTCGGAGGCTTGTGTGAGGACGCTGCAAAGGAGCTTGGACTAGCTCCAGCAATACCAGTTACGGCTGGTGGCGGAGACGGTGCTTGTGGCAATGTTGGTGCTGGTTTAGTTGAAGCTGGTGATATTTACTGCTCACTTGGTACAACTGCGTGGATAGCCTTTAACTCTGAGGAACTGCTGGTAGATCCACAGCGACGTGTTTTCAACATCGTGTCTCTAGATGGGCATACCTGTGGCGTTTTTGGAACGACTGAAACCGCTGGACGTGCTATCGATTGGGTTAAAGACTTGTTCGGTGTAGAGAGTTTTCAGGCCTTTGATGATGAGGCAAGTGCCATCCCCCCAGGCTCTGAAGGCTTGGTTTTCTTACCCTATTTAAGTGGTGAGCGTTCGCCCATTTTTGATGATTTGGCGAGAGGTGTTTATTTCGGTATGCGGATCGACCATGACAGGCGGCATTTTATTAGGGCTTCCATGGAAGGGGTTGCGATGGCGTTACAGAGCATATTGGAAGTTTCGGAAGATTTTTGCCAAAAAGATCAGCTAAAAATAATAGGTGGTGGAGCGAAATCGGAACTCTGGCGCACTATAATCGCAGATGTTTGTATGCGGAATATCGCAGAATTATCCGTCCCTGCAAGTGCAGCAACATCTTTAGGTGCAGCTATTGCCGCAGGTGTAGGAACTGGAGTATTCTCATCTTATGTTTCTGCCGCGGAAAAAATTACTGTCAAACGCGTGACGGCGTACGACCCTGAGCGTGCCAAGGAATATGAGGCGAACAAACGCAAGTACGCTGCGCTGTATCCGGCAATAAAAGATATCTACCGCATGTGAATTAATAGTAAAAGCATAATGTGAAATGCATGAGTGTGAAACATGGGAATTGAAAAAGAGGAGAAGAAGGTATGCAAATATTAGAACGCCTAGCCGTGGGGTTTATAGGCTTTACTTGGCAGCATGGAGTGATGCTGTTGATTGGCGCTTTGCTGATTTGGTTGGCTATCAAGAAAGAGTATGAGCCGATGCTGCTTTTGCCCATGGGATTTGGTGCCATCATGACCAATATTCCTGGTTCTTACGCTATCGGTGAACATGGGTTTTTGACAGTGCTCTACGATTTTGGTATAGCGAATGAATTGTTTCCTATCCTCATTTTTATCGGCGTCGGCGCGATGATTGATTTTGGTCCGCTCCTGAAGCAGCCTGTCATGCTCTTTTTCGGTGCGGCAGCTCAGCTTGGGATTTTTATGGCTATGTTGCTTGCTGCGGTAAGCGGGATGTTTACTATCCAGGAAGCGGCTGCAATCGGCATTATTGGTGCTGCGGATGGGCCGACATCTATTTTCGTCGGTCAGCTATTTGCTCCGCGTTATTTTGGTGCTATCGCCGTGGCTGCATACTCTTATATGTCGCTCGTTCCGATTATTCAGCCTCCTGTTATTAAAGCGCTCACAACCAAAGAGGAGCGCCGCATTCGCATGGATCAAGATTTTGACGCCCAAGTTTCTCAGAAAGTAAAAATTCTTTTTCCCATCATTGTGACGGTGGTCGCCGGCTTTGTGGCGCCTATTTCTGTCCCGCTCATAGGCGGTCTGATGTTTGGTAATTTGGTGCGCGAGTGTGGTGTGCTTGAGCGACTTTCGCAGACTGCTCAGAACGAACTTTCCAATCTTGTGACCTTGCTCCTGGGCATTACCATTGGTTCAACGATGACCGCGAAGGATTTCGTGCAAGTGAATACCATGCTCATTATGGGTATTGGTTTATTGGCTTTTGTGTTTGATACGGCGGGCGGGGTTCTTTTCGCCAAACTCGTGAATTTGTTCTTGAAACGTAAAATTAATCCTATCGTGGGTGCTTGCGGTATTTCTGCCTTTCCTATGTCGGCCCGTGTCGCACAAAAAGTTGCTCAGGAAGAAGATCCGACCAACTTCATTTTGATGCCGGCTATTGGCGCGAATGTCGCTGGTCAAATCGGTTCTATTATTGCAGGGGCCATCGTGCTCGCTGTCTTGAGTTGAGGAGGTAATGCGCATGTTTTTACAATTTATTTCGGCAAAACTAGTCCACCCTCCCGAACACTTCGAAGCCTTGTTCGGTACCGACAGCCTCGTACTACAAGCCCTCCAAGTCATGGGCTATGGTGTCGCTGCTGTCTTCTTGGTCCTTGCCATCTTCTTTGGCATAGTCTCAGCCATGAAGAAGCTGTGGCCAGCGGACGTAGAGCAATGAGCAGGTCTGACGTTATCAAGAGGGTTCATGAGGGGCTTTTGGCGCTTCAAGATGTGAAGTATCAGGCCTTCATTCAGAAGCTGGTGCCTAATCTTGCGGCAGAAGTCTTTATTGGCGTGCGTACTCCAGCGTTGAGAGCGTTTACTAAAGCGTTTCAAAATGAAGGGGAGGAAGCTGTCGCGACGTTTTTGGCTAACTTGCCGCATACCTATTACGAAGAAAACCAGATGCATGGCTATATACTTGAAGGGATTAAGGACTTCGATACTGCCTTAAAGCATCTTGAAGCTTTTCTTCCCTTTATTGATAATTGGGCCACTTGTGATCAAAGAGCACCTAAGGTTTTTGCAAAACATACGGATGTTGTTTTTGAAAAAATCAAACTGTGGTTAACGTCTGAACACCCCTATACTGTGCGCTATGCGATTGGGCTCCTAATGAATAATTATTTGGGTAAAGCGTTCTCTCCAGAAGTCCTTGAGCTAGTAGCGGCTGTGGAATCTGACGAATACTACGTCAAAATGATGATTGCTTGGTTTTTCTGTGAGGCTCTTATTAAGCAATATGATTCGGCATTGCCTTATTTACTCGAGCAAAGCTTGGAAAAGTGGACGCATAATAAAACAATCCAAAAAGCCGTTGAGAGCCGGCAGTTTAGTGACGAGACAAAAACGTATTTTAGGACGCTAAAAATCTGAAATTTTTATAACAGCTCCACGCGAAAGCGCCGCATCAGCTTGGCATAGGATTCGGGTAGTGTTTGGTCGGTAATGAGCACATCGATGTCCTTGGCTTTGGCAAAAGTATACGGCATAGAATAGTTCAACTTGCTGACATCCATCAGACAGACGACTTTTTGAGCTTTGCGAATAATCAGTTTCTTTAACTCTGCTTCCTGATAATCTCCACACGTGAAGCCATTCTTCAAAGAACAAGCAGAAGCCCCAATAAATGCGATGTCGATGTTGATTGCTTTAATATAGGAGCGCGCGTTGTTTCCGGATAAAGAGAAGGTGTCACGGTTAAGTTGGCCACCTGTCAGATTGACACGGATATTGTGATTGTTCGCCAAGGCAAGCGCAACATAAGGCGCGGGTGTCAAGACGAAAATATTGTTGTTCGGTAGATTAGAGGCGAGTTGCACACAAGTAGTTCCCGCATCGATATAAATTGAACGCGCTTCGCTGGCAATCAGCACTGCCTTGTCTGCGATAATTTGTTTACTCTGCGAGCGTTCTGTGGCCCTCTGCGTATACGCAGCTTCTTTAATAATGGCTTGATTGGATAGTGGTCTGGCACCACCGCGGAAACGTTGAATCTGTGCATTCTTTTCTAACTGGTCCAAATCCCGCCTAATGGTCATGCTGGAAACATCTGGAAAAAGCGCGAACAATTCCACAAGTGAAACATCACCTTTTTCCATGATGTATTCCAATAAGGTATTTTGTCTTTCTTGTAACATGGCCTTGCTCCTGATTATTTTTTTTTATTTAATTTTATAAAACAATTTATTTGGCAAAAATATTAATAAAATGATGTGAAATTTACAGAGTAAACGCGTGTTAAATTCGCAGTTCATGCTCTGATTATCATCTTATCATAGACAATCAAGCCTTGGAAATCAGTTTGAAAAATGTTCTGTAAGCACTGACAACAAGGCTTTACAGGAATACGAATGAGTGGAGGTAGTTTTGCCAAAAATGTACAAATTCGAAAAGTAATTTTTCATTTTATTTTGTAAGTGACGATGTTAAAATGAACACAAATTGACATTTGTCAGCTAAAAATCGAAAAATAGGCTTAAAAAAGCCATAAAGACTTCTGTAAAGAAGAGAAAGCAGGATTCTGATATGAAAACCACAGCAGTCCGTATGTACGGAAAAGATGACTTAAGACTTGAGAGTTTTGAACTCCCTCCGATTAAGGATGATGAAATTTTAGCACATATTATTTCTGACAGTATTTGTATGAGTTCATATAAAGCTGCGAAACAAGGGGCTGACCATAAGCGCGTACCAGATGACGTAGCGAGCAATCCGATTATTATGGGTCATGAATTTTGTGGAGAAATTGTTGAAGTTGGTTCGAAATGGGCGGATCAGTTTAAGGCGGGGGACCGTTTTGCTATCCAACCTGCAATTAATGATCCGAAAAATATCTACGCAGCTCCAGGTTATTCTTTCCCCTACGTTGGTGGAAATGCTACCTATGTCATTATCCCAAGCATCGTTATGGAGCGTGATTGCTTACTCACCTACGAAGGCGAAGGCTTTTTCTATGGCTCTTTAGCCGAACCTGTTTCTTGTGTTGTCGGTGGTTTCCATGTCAATTATCACACCAGACCTGGCTCTTACGTTCATGATATGGGCATCGTGGAGGGCGGTCAGATGGCGCTCTTAGCTGGTGTTGGTCCCATGGGTCTAGGTGCGATTGATTATGCTATCCATTGTGACAGAAAGCCTGGTCTCCTCGTTGTAACTGATATTGACCAAGCACGTTTGGACCGCGCTGCATCCATTTATACAGTTGAAGAAGCTGCTAAGCATGGTGTTGAACTGAAATATGTCAACACTGCTAATGTTGAAGATGTCCCTGCGCTTCTGAAGTCCTTTACCAAAGATGGCTTGGGCTACAATGACGTCTACGTTTACGCACCAGTTGCTGCCGTTATCGAGCAAGCAGATGCAATCCTTGCCTATGATGGATGCTTGAACTTCTTTGCCGGTCCCACCAACACGGACTTTACAGCTAAGTTTAATTTCTACAATGTCCACTACAATGCAACGCACGTCGCCGGAAACAGTGGTGGTACTACAGACGATATTATTGAGTCACTAGATATGATGGCAAAAGGCAAGCTTGACCCCGCTTCCATGATCACACATATTGGTGGTTTGGATGCAGCCATCGAAACCACGCTGAATCTCCCCAACATTCCTGGTGGAAAAAAACTTCTTTACACCAACATCTCCATGCCTCTCACAGCAATTAACGAACTTGGCGAATTAGGAAAAGAAAATCCTGTTTACGCTGAACTTGACCGTTTAGTCAAAGAAAACAAAGGACTTTGGTCTGTCGCAGCTGAAAAATATCTCTTAGCCAACGCTGAGCCGCTGCAAGTTTAATTAAATCGAGGCCAGTACCTGTCAGAAGGTACTGGCTATCTTTTCGCCAAACATCAATAGTGGCGAAGTATAACTATAAATCAGTGAAATTATATTAATAGTTTTGGAGGCGATTGCGTATGGATCAACAAATACATCAAGCGGAGCAGCTCAATAGAGCGGCAGGCTTCGCACCAGCTTTGCGCGCATCACAATATCGTGATGGGCGTTTTCCTCTTGTGCGTTTCTTTGAAGACGTAAATCTTACGGAAGAACAGGCTCAAGCAGCTGGCTTAACACTTGCTCGTTTACCATCTGACGCTATATGGCAAGACTGTGCTGAACTAGCTGTGACAGATATTCTCGTAGTTGAAAATCTTGGTAGTTTCGTTGCTGGTAAAGACAGTGCAGACTTAGATTCTCGTCTAGTGGAGTTAGACCTAGATGCAAGTGATTCGGAATATGCGTCGCGCGATCTACCGGACTATCTTCATATGTCTGGCAAAATTGTGATTGTCACTGGAAGCGCGCAAGGTTTTGGGGAAGGCATCGCTAAAGAGCTTGCCAAGCAAGGGGCTCACGTAGTCATTGCGGATTTAAATTTACCTCTCGCTGAAAAAGTAGCCGCAGAGTTAAATCAAAATTATGGTAAAGGCACTGCTTTAGCTTGTTCCGTCAACGTAGGTGACGAAGCCTCCGTTGAGGCTATGGTCAATGCTACCGTCTTACATTTTGGTGGACTGGATTTATTAGTAAACAATGCTGGTGTATTGCGTGCCGGTGGTCTAGAAGAAATGGATATGGCGAGTTTTGAGTTTGTCACAAAGATTAACTACACGGCATATTTCATTTGTACAAAATATGCAGCACGTCCCATGAAAATCCAAAATAGCATCGCCAAAGAAACCTATGCAGACATTATCCAAGTCAACTCTAAATCTGGTCTCGAAGGTTCAAATAGAAACTTTGCCTATGCGGGTGGGAAGTTTGGCGGAATCGGTTTGACGCAGTCTTTTGCCAAAGAACTTGTGACAGATCGCATCAAAGTGAATTCTGTCTGTCCAGGTAACTTCTACGAAGGCCCCTTATGGTCTGATCCTGAAAAAGGTCTTTTTAAACAATACCTTGAAGCAGGTAAAGTCGATGGTGCAAAGACGGTAGAGGACGTGTATAATTTTTATATCAAGCAAGTGCCGATGCGCAAAGGCTGTAGCCCACTTGATGTCGCACGCGCTATCTTCTATTTAGTCGAACAAGAAAACGAAACCGGTCAAGCGCTACCTATCACTGGTGGCCAAATCATGCTGAACTAAGTTTATCAAATCGTTAGTAATCTAATTTTTAGAATAGAAAGGGAAAAATTATGGCAACACCTGTAATCATGCCGAGGCAAGGTCAATCCGTCGAAAGTTGTATTATCGGCGAGTGGCACAAAAAGAAAGGCGATAAAATCAAAGAGGGCGACATGCTCTTTACTTATGAAACCGATAAAGCAACCTTTGATGAGGTCGCAAAAGTTGATGGAGAACTTATCGCGGTTTTCTTCGCTGAGGGCGACGATGTGCCCTGTCTTCTGAATGTTTGCGTAATTGGCGAGGCAGGCGAAGCCTGGGATTCTTTCATCCCTGAAGGTGCCACACAAGATGGTGCCGGAGCAGCCGCACCCGCAGCCGAAGCCACGGTTACAAGCGAAGCTCCTGCCGAAGAAGCTAAGCCAAGCGTTGCGGCGGAAGCCGTGAGTACGCCTAGCGCAGCTCCTCAAGTCGCTGAAACTGCTGATTTGAGTGGAGTGGCCATCAGTCCAAGAGCGCGCAACGCAGCCGCGAAAACACATGCAGATCTTCGTTTTGCCGTGGGTACCGGTCCGAATGGACGCATTATTGAACGTGATGTAGATGCTACCGTAGCAGCTGGGCATGTCGCAACAGCCGCTGCTGGTACAGATTACAATACCGAAATAGTTGGTACAGGCATTGGCGGACGTATTCGTGTTGAAGATTTACTCAGTGCTCCCGCAGCCGCTGCACCTCTTGCCGCAGCCGCAGTTGTAGAAGGTCCAGAATATGAAGACGTCAAACTTCCGAATATCCGGAAGCTCATCGCCAAAGCAATGCATGCGTCTTTAGCGAACATGGCACAACTTACGCTCAATACAAGCTTTGATGCGACAGATGTCATCGCATTCCGCGCACGTATCAAGAAAGCGATTGACGCTGGTTTAGACGAAAAGTTGGGTTATAAAATTCTTCAGAAAGTTCCTACCTTTAATGACATCGTGCTCTATGCGGTTACGCGCACGGTTCTTCAGTTCCCAGACTGTAACGCACATTTCTTAGACGACACGATGCGTTACTTTAAGAACGTCAATCTTGGGGTAGCTGTAGACACACCTCGCGGATTAATGGTTCCAGTAATCCGTAACGCCAACAAATTAAGCATTGGTGAGATTTCTGCACAGGTCAAGACTTTGGCTGCTGCAGCCCAAGGTGGCACGATTAATCCGGACGATCTCAAAGGATCATCATTTACCGTTACCAATCTTGGTTCGCTCGGTATTGAATCGTTTACGCCTGTCATCAATCCGCCAGAAACCTGCATCCTAGGTGTAGACAATCTGCAAACGCGCGTGAAAGAAGTGAACGGTGAACTTCAAGCATACAAAGTGATGGGTCTGTCCTTGACCATTGATCATCGTGCAGTAGACGGTGCACCAGCTGCTAGGTTCTTGCAAGCTTTAGTGAAAAATTTGGAAAACTTCAGCCTACTCATGATGGAGCAATAAGTTTCATCTGATAAGAAGCATGAAGGTTTTGGCAAAAGAGGAGTAAAAATTGTATGTATGATTTAATCGTAATCGGCGGCGGTCCGGGCGGCTATCTCGCTGCGGAACGCGCAGGCCACGCGGGCTTGAACACGCTCATCATTGAGAAGCGTGCCCTGGGTGGGGTTTGTCTTAACGAAGGCTGTATCCCTTCCAAGACTTTCCTGAACTCAGCCAAAGTCTACGAGCACGCGAAAGATGGAGCTGTCTACGGAGTCACAACAACTGGCGCTAGCATTGACCAAAAAGCCGTTGTAAGACGTAAAAATAAAGTGGTAAAACAGCTTGTGGCAGGTGTCAAAGCCTTGATGAAGGCCAATAAAGTTACCGTCGTCAATGCCGAAGCTAAAATAGACGGCAAGTCCCCAGATGGTGGTTTCAATGTTCTGGCGGGTGGCGAAAGCTATGTCGGGAAAAACCTAATCATTGCTGCTGGTTCGGAAGCTATCGTTCCACCGATTCCAGGTGTAAAGGAAGGCGTTGAAGCAGGCTACGTGCTAACTAACCGCGAAATCTTGGATCTCGAAGTCATCCCTGAGAAACTTGTGATTGTTGGTGGTGGCGTCATCGGTCTGGAAATGGCGTCTTATTTCCAAACAGTCGGTAGCCAAGTCACTGTAATTGAAATGCTCGACCATATTGCCGGAAGTGTTGACTTAGAGTTAGGCGCGCTTCTGCAAAAAAACTACGCTAAAAAGGGCATTGAATTCAAACTAAACTGCAAAGTAGTCGGTGTTGACAAAGATCAAGTCCGCTACGAAGAAGAGGGAAGCGAAAAATCAGTTGCATCTGATTATGTCCTCTTATCTATAGGTCGCCGTGCCGCCACACAAAGTTTGGGACTAGAGACCATCAATGTCTACACGGAGAGAGGCCATATCGTCACTGACGACAATGGTCGCACCAATATTCCTGGTGTGTATGCAGTCGGCGATGTGAACGGTCGTTGGATGCTCGCACATGCTGCCTACCGTGAAGCAGAAGTTGCTGTTAGCACAATCCTGGGCATCAAAGATGTCGTGCGCTACAACGCCTTGGCTTCTGTCATCTACACTAATCCCGAGTTGGCCTATGCTGGAGAGTCTGAAGAATCAGCCGCAGCGAAAGGTATTAACTATAAAAAAGTGATCATTCCCATGAGCTATTCCGGACGTTACCTCGCCGAAACGGATAGGGGAGATGGCGTTTGTAAGCTGATTGTGGATGCTGACAAAGATCGTTTGATTGGTTGTCACCTATTGGGTTCCTATGCCTCTGAAATCATCATGTCGGCAGCGATAATGATTGAGACACAAATGCGTGTTTCGGATATTAAAGAACTCATTTTCCCGCATCCGACAGTAGCGGAAATTATTAGAGAGGCAATATTCATGCTTAAGTGATGGTTTTGCCAAACACATAACACTGATCAACAATTGATTACAACAATAGACAAAAAAAGCTAACACAGCCGCAAGGCAGAAGAAAGGTGGAAAAACATGCCTAAGTCACAATACGTTAAACCTGAAGAAGTACGTGAAGCGAGTTTCATCAAATTCGAGGATATTCCTGTCAACCAATACCAAAAATCGGTTAAAGATGAAAAAGATAATTACAGTAAAGAGGACTTCCTGCGCATTTATCATGACATGCGTATGATTCGTGAATTTGAGGAGATGCTTAACTCAATTAAAGTAGCTTCCAGCTACAACGGTATTGAGTATAACAACCCTGGCCCGGCTCACTTGTCAATCGGTCAAGAAGCCGCCGCCGTCGGTCAAGCTTATCATCTTACGAAAGACGATTTTATTTTTGGTTCACACAGAAGTCACGGTGAACTCTTAGCCAAATCTTTTTCAGCTATCCATAAGATGGATGATGCGGAATTACAAGAAATCATGGAAACCTTCATGGAGGGTACAACTTATCAAGTAATGAAAGATATGTCCAAAGATCGTGAAACAACGAAAAAAATGGCTATTTCTTACATTATTTACGGTACCCTGGCAGAGATATTCGCTAAAGAAACGGGCTTTAACAAAGGCCTCGGCGGTTCCATGCACTCTTACTTCCTGCCTTTTGGTGTGTTCCCCAATAATGCCATCGTCGGTGGTTCAGCTGACATTTCTGTTGGTGCCGCACTTTATAAGAAAGTTAACCGTAAAGACGGTATTGTTATTGCCAACATTGGTGATGGTTCGCTTGGTTGCGGTCCTGTCTGGGAAGGCTTCATGATGGCTGCCATGGACCAGTACACCACACTTTGGGAAGGCGACATGAAGGGCGGGCTGCCTGTCATGTTCAACATCAACAATAACCAATACGCCATGGGTGGACAAACACGTGGCGAAACCATGGGTTATGAGTTCCCGGCACGTGTCGGTGCGGGTGTCAATCCTCAACAAATGCACGCTGAGCGTATAGATGGTTTTAATCCATTGGCTGTTATTGAGTGCTACACACGTAAGCTTGATATTTTGAGAAAGAAAGAAGGACCTGTGCTGCTCGATACGGTGACTTACCGTTATTCAGGACACTCACCTTCAGATGCGAACTCCTATCGCAGTGCTGAAGAGATTCAAGAATGGCGCGATCACGATCCAATTCCGTTTTTTGCCGGGGAAATCGTCAAGAACGATATCGCTACTCAAGCAGAAATCGATGCGATTGACAAGGAAGTAGTTGACGTAATTACTGCAGCTATGAAACTTGCGTCTGATCCGGTTGCTTCACCTCGCATGGACCTCCAAGCAGATCCAGCCGCGATTGAGCGTCTGATGTTCTCCAATGAACATGTGGTTTCCTTCAGTGATGCTGAAGCTGACATGCTACAAAAACGTGAAGACAATCCACGCGTGCAACAAATCGCGAAAAAGTCACGTTATGGTTTTGATGCAGATGGCAAAGCCGTCTCCAAAAACCGTGTCTACCAATTCCGTGACGGTGTTTTTGAAGCTATTCTGGATAAGTTCTACGAAGATCCTACCTTGATTGCTTATGGTGAAGAGAACCGCGACTGGGGTGGTGCTTTCGCCGTCTATCGTGGACTTACCGAAGCTGTGCCTTATCATCGTCTATTCAACTCACCTATATCTGAAGGTGCTATCATTGGTTCAGCAGTCGGCTATGCAATGGCTGGCGGACGTGCCTTAGTTGAACTCATGTACTGCGACTTCTTGGGTCGTGCGGGTGACGAAGTCTTTAACCAATTGCCCAAATGGCAGGCGATGTCCGGTGGTATCCTAAAAATGCCCGTTGTCGTTCGTGTTTCCGTTGGCTCCAAATATGGTGCTCAGCACTCACAAGACTGGACCTCATTAGCAGCTCACATTCCTGGACTGAAGGTTTGCTTCCCTGTTACGCCATATGATGCGAAGGGCCTCATGGCATCCGCGCTCAATGGCACAGACCCTGTCATCTTCTTTGAAAGCCAACGTCTCTACGACGTGAGCGAACAATTCGTCAAGGAAGGCGTACCGGCTGAGTCTTATGAAATTCCATTCGGTGAACCTGCAATACGTGTCCAAGGTACGGACGTAACCATCCTTACCATCGGTGCAACCTTATACCGTGCGCTTGATGCGGCGAAAGAAATGGAAGAGAAGTACGGAATTAGTGCTGAAGTCATTGACGCACGTTCCATGGTTCCTTTCAACTATGACATGGTCCTAGAATCCGTCAAAAAGACTGGCAAATGCATTATCAGTGGTGATGCAAGTGAGAGAGGCTCTTACTTGAACGATCTAGCCCGTAACATCGGTGACCTAGCATTCGATTACCTTGATGCACCAGTTGTTGTTGTTGGTTCACGTAACTGGATTACTCCGGCATTTGAACTGGAAGACAGTTTCTTCCCTCAAGCAAGTTGGTTCATTGATGCTTATCATCAGCGCATTGCACCGATTGAAGGCTACACCCCTGAACAAATATTCACGGATGTTGAGATGATGCGCCGCAGCAAATTAGGCGTGTAAGATGCAAAGCTGAAAGGCAAGCATGATTACAGTTGTTTGGAGGGAGCAGGAAAGGTAACTTTTCTGCTCTCCTTCGTTCATCTTCACTAGAAACTACACTATAATAGTTGATATCAATATACTTATTATTCTTTATTCTTTTGGCAAAACCTGAAAGCGAGGACCCTTTATGTATAACGACAACGTCACAGCCCTCATCCAGAAACTCTACGATCCAGACCCTCAAGTAAGAATAGAGGCCGTTAAGGATTTACGCGCAGCCAAGGACAGAGCCGAATTCTTTTTTCCTCACGCGGCAGACGACATCAATAGTCACATTCATACCAAGTATTCCTTTTCACCTTATACTCCCTCAGCCGCTGTCTTTAAATCTATGGAGGCTGGTTTAGCAACATGTGGCATCATGGACCATGACAGTGTTGGAGGCGTGCGTGAGTTCTCAGAAGCTGGGCGTATTTTAGGTATTCCTACGACACAAGGTTGTGAAGTGCGTGTCTCCCTTAAAGATACATTTCTAGAAAATCGCCGCATCAATAACCCTGATCAGGATGGTGTTGCTTATCTTGCTTTTCACGGCATACCTGACAGTGCCATCGACGCAACGGAAGCGTTCTTAGAACCCATCAAAATGGCGCGTTTAGAACGCAACAAACAGATGGTCGATCGTCTCAACGGAATAATTTCCAAACCCGAGCTATATATTGATTTCGACTTGGATGTGCTTCAGGCATCGCTCTTTGAAACAGGTGGTGAAATAACCGAGCGTCATCTCTTGTATGCACTATCGAAAAAACTTATCGAATTCAAAGGTAAAGGTCCGGAGCTCACTGCGTTTGTTATTGAAAAACTAGGCTTACCCATGAGTGACTCTGTTAAAGAACAGTTGGACAATCCCGACAACCCCTATTATGACTACGATTTATTAGGTCTTTTTAAAGGCTACTATGTATCGTCATTTTATGTGGATGCGACGGATGAGTGTCCTCCGATTCGTGAGGTGGTTGATTTTGCCAATAGACATGGGATAGTTCTGGCCTATCCATACTTGGGTGACGTAACAGCTTCAGTCACGGGTGATAAGGCAGCGCAAGCCTTTGAGGATTCCTACTTGGATCAGCTCTTTCCATTCTTGCAGGGACTGGGATTCAAGGCGTTGACGTACATGCCATCACGCAATAGCGACGAGCAGATTGAGCGACTGACAGCGCTCTGTGAGGAGTTTAATTTCTTCCAAATTAGCGGCGAAGACATCAATCAACCTAGGCAAAAATTCATTTGTGAAGCGATGCGTGATCCAAAGTTCTTACATCTCACCGATGCAGCGTGGGCTTTGATAGGACATGAACGTGCGGCTTCTAAAGACTTGGATGATGGCATTTTTTCTGAGAAAAGCAGCGCTGCTTACCCTGCGCTTAATGACAGAATTTTATATTTTAGACAATTGGCCTTACAAGAAAAATATCCGGAAATCTAGTTAACAAAGCATTCAAGGGAGGGAATTATGGAAGATAAAGTAAGAGTATTGGCTTTCGATTTTGGGGCTTCCAGCGGCCGTGCCATGTTGGGACACTTCGATGGGGAACGGATTATTCTAGAAGAGGTTCATCGTTTTTCCAACGACCCGGTCATGCTTAACGGGACATTGTTCTGGGATACTTTGCGCCAGCTTTACGAAATCAAACAAGGCTTGGTGAAGGCCAAAAACATGGGTCGCTTCGACAGTGTAGGCATTGATACTTGGGGTGTTGATTTTGGCTTGTTGGACGAAAAAGGCTACCTTCTGGAGAACGCCGTGCATTACCGCGATGCAAGGACAGCAACTGCGGTGGCGGATGTGGCTGAAATTATTCCTGGAGAGGATCTTTATGGCAAAACCGGCATCCAGTTTATCTATTTCAACACGATTTACCAACTCTATGCATTAAGCAAACAACGTCCTGAACTACTCGATCGAGCTGACTGTGCGCTTCTTACACCAGATTTAATGGCCTACTTTTTGACGGGTAGTAAGCAAAGTGAGTACTCCATTGCCTCAACTACAGCACTGCTCAATCCGTGGACCAAGCAATGGGATAAGGAGCTTTTTGAACGCATTGGCATCAATCCTAATTTGTTCCCGGAAGTTGTGCCTTCGGGCAGTATAGCGGCGAATCTCTCTGAGGATTTATGCAGAGAGCTCGGTATTCCTTCTGTACCTGTTATTCGTGTTGCATCGCATGACACGGCTTCAGCTGTCGTTTCCGTGCCAGCCAAGAAGAAAGATTTTATTTACATCAGCTCTGGTACCTGGTCACTCATGGGTATCGAAAGTGACCAGCCCTTGATCAATGAACTAACTTCTAAATTGAATTTTACTAACGAAGGTGGTTATGGTGGCAAAACGCGCTACTTGAAAAATATCATGGGCTTGTGGCTTATCCAAGAGGTCCGCAGACATTGGATAAGAGAAGGACTGGAACTGAGTTATGGCGACATGGAACGTGAAGCCTTGCTTAAACCTGCTTTTGTAAGTTTTATCGATCCTGACGATTTGATTTTTGCACCTCCCGGAGATATGCCAGGGCGCATACAACAAAGATGTGAAGAAACAGGTCAGCCCGTGCCCTATGAAGTGGGTGCGATTGTGCGCTGTATTTATGAGAGCTTGGCGTTAAAGTATCGCAGTACAAAAGAAAAAATTGAGCAGGTTGTTGGTCGCACTTTCCCCACCATGCATGTTGTGGGTGGCGGGACAAAAGATGGACTACTATCGCAATTTACCGCTAATGCTTGTAATGCACAGGTGATTGCAGGGCCAATCGAAGCAACGGCTATGGGCAACTGTGCTGTACAACTGATGGCTACTGGGCACATACGGGACCTTGCTCATGCACGAGAGGTGATCAGCAATTCTTTTGCCACACAATTCTATGAACCAAAAGAAACAGCCACATGGGATGAAGCGTACGAAAGATACGTGAAAATCTGGGGTTAATCGTTAAAATTTTGCTGGTTCAAGAAGGCTTGCTAGGGCAAAATATTATCAGCATACAAAACTTGGCAAGATATTAATTTGCCAATCAAATTGGAGGATAAGATGAAAGATCCAGTACTAGTCGTTCTGGCAGCCGGTATGGGCAGTCGTTATGGGGGCATGAAACAGATTGATCCAGTAGGGCCTAATGGTCAATTAATCATTGACTATTCTATTTATGATGCAAGACGTGCAGGCTTCAAAAAAGTTATCTTCATCATCAAGCATGCGATTGAAGATGCTTTTAAAGAGGCCATTGGCAACCGTTTATCGAAGATTATGGATGTGGATTACGCTTATCAAGAGATTGATGATTTACCAGAGGGTTACACCGTTCCTGAGGGACGTACCAAACCTTGGGGTACCAGCCATGCTGTCTTAGCAGCCAGAGACATTGTTGATGGTCCTTTTGCCGTTATCAATGCCGATGATTATTATGGTCCGGAAGCATACCAAGTGGTTTATGATTATTTGGTCGCGCATGCGGATCAAGCAAGCGAGTATTGCATGGTGGGCTTTATGCTCAAAAATACGGTGACGGACAATGGCTCCGTGGCTCGCGGCGTATGTGAAGCCGGAGACGATGGTTATTTGGCAGACATCAATGAACGCACACGCATCGAAAAGTTCGCTGATGGCATCAAATACACAGAAGACGATGGTCAAACCTGGGTAGACTTAGCCGATGAGACACCTGTTAGCATGAATATGTGGGGCTTTAACCAAAGTGTGATGCCTGAGATGATGACGCAGTTTGCTGGACATTTGGATCGCTTCTATGCCACGAATCCACTTAAAGGTGAATTCTTTATTCCTTTGACCGTCAGTCAACTAATCAAAGAAGGCAAGGCACGCGTCAAAATTCTGAGCAGCAAAGACAAGTGGTTCGGCGTTACATACAAAGAAGACAAGCCTGAAGTCGTTGCCGCCATTAAAGCCAAAACCGAAGAAGGACTGTACCCAGAGAATCTATGGGCATAAATTTGGAACGCTAGTAGGGCGAAGTTCAATTTAGAAAGTTCTAAGCAGGAGAAATATAAAACACCTCGCATACTGTGCTATGTCGGGGTGTTTTTGCTCTTACTATGCCTGTTAGATGAGGGCCAGAGCTCTTCCTATAGAAATAAAAATGAAGAGACTAAGCGCGGAAAATACCGAGGTATACACTAATAGTTGTGCAGAAAGTTCGGCGTCCTCACACATTTGCTGGGCCATCGTGAATGACGAAACGGCGGCCGGTGATGCGAAGAGTGCCAAGAAGGCTATCATCGCTTCCGATGTGAAACCTAATAGCACTGCAAGCGTTAACGTAACGAGTGGAATAATAAAGAGGCGGAATAGAACGGTGGGGATGAGGTAGCGGAGGAACTTTTTGCCAGAAGAAAAATAAAATTGCCCGCCTAAGACGAGAAGCGCTAAAGGTGTAGCCGTTTTAGACAAACTATTGAGGGCTGGCAAGAAAAGCTCAGGTATTTCGATGTGCATTGCTTTAACGAAAATTGCCAAAACACAGGCGATAATCAGTGGGTTTCGAACAATCCGTTTGAAAACCTCGAGCAAGTTAAACTCCTGCTCACCATAAAAGGACAAGATAAAAACAGCCAAGAGATTATACAGTGGGATAATAATAGCAATTAGAATTTCGGTTAAACCAGAAGTCTTACCATCAAGCAACATCGCCGTTAGAGGCACGCCATAGAGCACAAAATTGCTGCGGAACAAGGCCTGAATAATCATCCCACGCTGTGTTCTATCTTTAACAACTTGATCCGTCGTCAACCACGAGAGAAAAAATATTATCAGGACCATTATTATGGCAAAACCAAGCTCCCGCCACGGCAATTTTACTAAAGCGCTACTATGATAAATATTCATAAAAATAAGCAGAGGGAGCAAAGTTTTAAAAATCATGCCATTCATCTGCTCAAAGCTATGCGCATCAAGCCATTTTTGACTACGAATAAAATAACCGAGGCCAATCGGTAATAAAATTGGTAAAAGTGCGTTAAGAGAGTATAAGATTATATCCATAACTCACAGCCTTTGCATTTGTGAGATAATAGACACAATTACGCTTGCGAAAGGTTTGACAATGATCAATTTGAAAGCTCCTTACATAGAACCTGCTTCAGCTGCAGAGGAACTCATTTTATCACTATTCTGGTCCAAGGATTCGAATAGCACTAGCGAAAAGGCCAATAAAGCAGCAAAATCAACAGCAAAAGCGCTAATCGTTCGCCAAATACACGAACATCCCTTAGTCGTAAAGCAAGCTTGGGCCTACAACACGGTGGCGACATTACTGCGTCGTCTTGAGCAAAAGGGCTACATCAAGCGCACTTCAGGTCCATCTAAAACGATAGTTTATTGCGCTGCCATCAGTTATGAAGCGTACTGTGAGAAGCTACAACTAGCTTTGAACAAACGTTACCCAAAAAAATGAGCCCACTACCTAAGTAATGGACTCATCGCTTATCTGTTTCTCTGCTTAGATTTGTTCAAGCGCTTGTGCGATATCGGCGATGATATCATCTTTGGCTTCACAACCACATGAGATGCGAACTAATTCTGGCAAAACCCCTGATGCCTCAAGAGCCTCGTCACTTAACTGCCTATGCGTCGTGCTTGCAGGATGCAGCATGCAGGTGCGGATGTCTGCAACATGTGTAGCAATCGCGGCAAGTTTCAAGTTGTCCAAGAATTTCATAGCAGACTCTCTGCCGCCTTTGATTCCAACAGTTACCACACCGCAGGTACCGTTGGGCATGTATTTTTTTGCCAGCGCATAAGAAGGATCACCCTCTAGCTCAGGGAAAGTTACCCATGCGACTTTTTCGTGTTTACTTAAGTATTCGGCCACCGCACGTGCATTCTCGACATGGCGAGCCATACGTAGGTGCAATGTTTCAATACCAATGTTGACGAGGAATGAATTGTGCGGTGAGGGGATAGCACCCAAATCACGCATCAATTGCGCCAGTATTTTGGCAAAATAAGCCGCTGCCCCAAACGCCTCGGTATACACAATGCCATGATAAGAAGCATCAGGTGTTGTCAATTCGGGATACTTATCCGCGTGCGCAGCCCAGTCAAACTTTCCGCCATCTACGATTACGCCGCCCACAGATGTAGCGTGCCCGTCAAGATACTTGGTGGTTGAATGCACAACGATGTCTGCTCCCCATTCGAGTGGTCTAAAGTTGACCGGGGTGGGGAAGGTGTTATCGATAATCAAAGGCACACCTTGTGCATGTGCAACTTTGGCAAACTTCTCGATATCCAAGACATTCAAGGCCGGATTGGCAAGGCTCTCACCGAACACAGCTTTGGTGTTAGGTTTAAATGCAGCTGCCAATTCTTCCTCCGTGCAGTCCGGGTCGATAAAGGTGAAGTCGATGCCCATGCGTCTCATGGTCACGTCGAAGAGGTTAAAGGTACCACCGTAAATCGTGGAAGCACTAATCACATGATCGCCAGCTTTGGCAATATTGAAGACTGAATAGAAAGAAGCTGCTTGGCCTGAAGAAGTGAGAATCGCTGCCACGCCACCTTCGAGTGTGCAAATCTTACTAGCCACAGCATCGTTGGTAGGGTTGGCCAAACGCGTATAAAAATATCCCGAAGCCTTAAGGTCAAAGAGGTCAGCCATTTCCTTGCAACTGTCATATTTAAACGTAGTTGACTGGATGATGGGGAGGGCACGTGGCTCGCCATTCTTAGCTTGATAACCGGCTTGAATACAATTCGTTTCGATGGAATACTCACTCATAGTAGATACCGTCCTTTTTCTTTTTCCATTACCTTCCAAATTAGTAGGCAATGGATTATTTACTTATTTTACATGAAAGAATATGCTCCATTGTCGCAAGAAATACAAATTATTGAAAGGTGTAAAAATGCGCGAAATACTGAATAAAAACAGATTTTCGTTAAATATGCTCAAAATATTTGCAAAAATAAACACTCAGAGAGACTGTATATTGACAATATGTAAAATATTATGCAACTTTAGCACTAAATGTTGACAGATTCGTTAAACGGCTTTATAGTATAGACAAGCTCCAGGGAATACCAAAGGTAAAACCAAATGGAAACCGCCGTAGGAACTACGGAAGACGAAATGGTGTAGAGCGACATAAAGCCTAGAAGACTAAAGTAAGAAAAAACGTTAAGAAAAGTCAAGAACACATAGAACCAAAGACAAACAAAAATCTAAACGTAAAAAATCAGAAACAGTCGATAGAGAAGAAAAGGTAGTCACTACATAAGTCAAAACCAGTGAGAACGAAAAGTCGAACTTTGAAATCTGAAAGAAACTTAAGAAGAAACCAAAACTAAAAATCTTGGAATCAGAAAAAGCGAAAAAGAAGTTTAAAGTAAGTTAGAAATCAACGGAACAACTCGTACAAGTAATTAAAATAACGTACGCTAGGCCGAGTGAAAGAAGACAGAAATAGACGAAAGCGAAAAGTAGAAATCAGAAAGTAGAAAAGAAAACAAAGACGAAAGATTCAAAAGACTAAAAAACTAAAAAGAATCAAAGGTCGAAAAAAAACACATTGGTAGAGATAAAAAAAGTTTCGCATAAAGGGTAACCAAAAAGGTGAAAAACGGGTTCGTTGGAGCTTCTTATATAAACCAGACCTCTGGGTGATGCCTGACTCAGAGGTCTTTTTTGATGTTTTTTTCGGAGGCTTCATGATTCCTTGGCAAAGAGAAAACTTTAACGTTATCTACACAGAAGACCAAATTAACGCACGGATAAAAGAAATGGGCCAAACCATTAGTCAGGACTACGCTGACATAAGCACCCCATTACTAATTATCGGTATGCTGCGCGGCTCTCTATACTTCATGGCTGATTTATCTCGTGCAATAGACATTCCCCACACATTCGACTTCATCGGCATAAGTAGCTTTGATCCTAACAGTGAATTAGGCAGTATTCGTCTCACCAAAGACCTTGTCGTTGATGTTAGGAACAGACATGTTCTTGTCGTTGAAGAAATAATTCGTACAGGCTTAACTACCAACTACATGATGCAATTTCTTGAAAATAGAAATCCTGCAAGCCTTACTTTAGCAGCCTTTCTCGCCTCTGAAGATCAATTACTCATCGACCTACCATTGAAGTACATCGGTTTTGAAATCGACTATACGCGCGTAGTTGGATATGGCATGGATTTTCAAGATAAAGCGCGCGGCCTCCCATATGTTGCTGAACTAGAAAAGGATAAGCTGCTTAGGCTCTGAGGAAATTTAGCGCTGCAATATCTGCTGGTGACAATCTTTCTTAAATCTACTTAGAAGCCCGATCTGCAGCTTCTTTAGTTTTGAGTGTGTGTTTCATTAGTGCAAAACAATGTTCGTCCCCATGTTCCGACAGGTCTTTCAGAAATATGCGAAACCAGCTGTCGGTTGCATCGCTAATCAAGTAATACGGAAAAGATTTGAGATAGTACTGATAAGCACTATCAGCTTTATATTCATCCCCCATATAGACACGACAAGCAGCTAGGCGATCACAGACCGACTCAATAATGTAGCGCAGTGGCATATCAAGGGCAGTGAAACTTCCACCACCTTGTGGATAATCCGTCCAATACTCCAAGTGGTGTTTATTTATTCCTTTATGATGTAGCCAGGCTTTGGAATAGCCGTTGGTACGTCTTTCTAAGTCATTGGGGCTCCTAGTACCTTGATAGTATTTGGCTCCGGAAATAAATTCGCTTGGCAAATATTTCGACAAATCATGCGTTAAACCTTGCCAGATAAGACCAGATTTCCAGCAGTACTTTCTGACTAATCGTCGATGCTTAGTGATAGTAATAAAATGTCTAAAGAAATTAAAAGCCATCAAAGCCCCGCTTTC
Organism: uncultured Oscillospiraceae bacterium; assembly: GCA_964574395.1. Lineage (GTDB taxonomy): Bacteria > Bacillota > Clostridia > Saccharofermentanales > Fastidiosipilaceae > JAXGQD01. Next base: position 25,228 of record CAZNNL010000009.1, read on the forward strand.
AGTGCTTCGTAAACTTTCATAACCTGTAGAGTGTGGTTTTTCCAGAGGTGATAATCGCTTTCTTCGGGTGTTTTGATAGCTGCAGTAAAATTAATCCATTCATTTGCTATCCGCTCAACATGCGGAGGAGTGGGAAAGAGCGTTGATAGGTTCGTTTCAATTTCTCCCAAGTGACGGCTATCTTCTTTAGCATAGAGATAGCCTTTTTCACCTTGTAATTCAAGACCGTTGCGGCCGTCACAGTCTTTGCCACCAAAGCATAAAGCGTGGAAGGTCGGATAAGAAAGAATCGCAAGTCCACTAGTATCGATGCCGTTAAAACCTCTGTTTGGTAAATACTGCTGTGTTACGGGAAGGCCAAACAAGCCCACCGCTAAATGGATATTGTAAATATTGAGATCGCTCAAAGCACCCCCACCAAAGTTTGGATCGAAGATGTTACTAATTTCGCCTGCAAGGTATTTCGTATACCGTGACGAATACTGTGAGTAATTGGCATAAAAGTGTTTAAGCGTCCCCAGTTCTGAAAGGCGCTCTTTAATTTGTTTGTAGCTCAGATTGTGAATTGTGGTGATGGCCTCAAACAAGAGGCAAGCGTTCTGCTCAGCAAGAGAGAATAATTCTTCTGCTTCTGCTAAAGATTGAACAAAGGGCTTTTCCAGTACGACATGTTTGCGTGCCAGAAGTGCTTCTTTGGCTTGCGTAAAATGCAGCGTATTGGGGGAAGCGATGTAAACTATGTCAATGGCGTCGTCACTGAGCATTTCAGCATAATTATCAAAAGCTTTTGTGAGCCCAAACGACTCCGCTTTTGCCATATCACGTGAATAGATGGCATAAGCTTCGACACCTTCAACATTTGAAATTGCCTCTATCGTACCTTTCGTTATCATGCTGGTGCCAACACAAGCTACTTTAAGCGCCATAACTACTGCCTCCTATGCCAAGATACATCCATTTCAGCAGTTTGGCATGGATTCGTCAAGCTTTGGTTGTGTCGGTGGACAAGTGTCGGAGGACAGTGGCGGTGGACAAATTGTGCGACTCCCGTAAGAGTCGGTTTACGCGAGTCGACTTTTTTGGCCAGGAGCGGCTGCCAGAACCAACACAGAACTACACACGCCTGCCCCCAATTGTTATGATAGATGTAAACAACTAGAATATTCGATCATTCAGCTACGGAGGTTAATGAAAATGAAGATTTATGATGTAAGTCGTCCGATCAACGAAGATATGACGGTGTATAAAAATCGCGATAACAAACGCATTAAGCGTAATGTTGAATATACTTATGCTGAGCGCATGGTCAATGAATCGAGTCTCTGCATGAATTTACACACCGGTACGCACGTTGATGCCCCTTTCCATATGATTGAAGACGGCATAACAATGGAAGAGGTTGACCCTAGTCTTTACTTTGGCAAAACAAAACTCTTCGACCTCACCCATCTTGAAGAATTCATTACTAAGGACGATATCAAAGACTTTGATATTAGCGCTGGTGATATTGTCGTTTTTAAAACACGCAATTCGTATTCGGAAGTTTACGAAGCTAAATTTGTTTACTTGGAAGTCGACGCAGCGGAGTGGCTTGTTGAACGTGGCATTAAAACAGTTGGCATTGATGCAATGAGCTTAGAACGTGACAAACCTGAGCATCCAACACACTCGATTATTTTAGGTGCAGGTATCGGAGTTGTAGAGGACCTGCGCTTGGCAGAAGTGCCCGCAGGCGAATATGAACTTATAGCACTGCCCTTACTACTAGATGGATTCGAGGCATCTCCGGTTAGAGCTATTCTGATAGCCAAATAAATTGAACGACAATTTCACCTAAAAATAGTCTCCTCGATCGACGCTGAGTTTGTAGCCGATTTTTTCCATGCGTGCATTTAAAAGGCGCCAACCTTCGGCAGCTTCTTCGCCGGTGGAGATTTTATTGTCGTAGAGGGAATAGGCTTTACGAACGGACTTAGGTGAAAGATTGGGCATGACCACGTTGGCACCAGCAAGGATGCCTCGCTCTCGTCCGTCAGTCGCGATCGTCCCCAGTGCGGTTGTGGAAGGAATCATAGCTTTTGGATTCATCAAACGCAGCAAGGCTAAAATGCGTAAACTGAGTGACAATGAGCCTTGGGGGAATTTGGCAAAAGGCGTATCATGCGCTGGAATGAAAGGTCCAACACCTATCATTTCAGGCTGAAATTCTTTAATAAAGAGCAAATCAGCCGCTAGATTTTCTGTAGTTTGGTATGGCGAACCAACCATGAATCCACAGCCAACTTGAAATCCGATTGCCTTCAAGCTATTGAGACATGCTAAGCGGGAAGACAAGCTTAAATTTTCGGGATGAAGTTGGGCATAATGTTCAGCTGTCGCCGATTCGTGGCGCAGCAAATAGCGGTCAACACCAGCATCAAATAACGCTTGATATGTAGAGGCATCCATCTCGCCAAGAGACATGGTTAAGGCACAGTCAGGGTGTGCTGACTTGATAGCAGTCGCTATTTCTACGAGGCGTTCTGCCGTGAAATAGGGATCTTCGCCACCTTGGAGCACGAATGTGCGAAAGCCTAAACGATAGCCTTCTTCGCAGCAAGCCAGAACGGTAGGTAGATCAAGACGATAGCGCGAGACATCCTTTTGACTAAGTCGGATGCCACAGTAATAACAATCGTTAACGCAGAAATTGCTTATTTCGATGAGGCCACGGGTGTAGATATTTTTGCCAAACTGCTGAGCGGCCAAGGATCTTGCTTGCTCAAAGAGATAGGTATCGAGCGCGCTATCAGCTGAGTCAATGAGAGACACAAGTTCAGTTGTGCTTGGAGTGTAGCCTTTTGCTAGCATGTCTATAAGTTTTTTCATATCTTGCATTGTTCGTGTGACCTAGTTCTAACTGTAAAGGTTGCTGATTTTCTCTTGAATTGTAGTATTACTTAAATATTCCTCATAGTCCATATTTAGACCATCAACTACGCCGTTATTTGAGATGTGAATAATGCGATTTGCTATGGTTTGAATAAACTCGTGATCGTGTGAGGTAAAGAGTAGTGCGCCTTTAAACGCAATCAGACCATCATTCAGGCTAGAAATTGACTCTAGGTCCAGATGATTGGTCGGGTCATCCAAAACCAAGACGTTCGCCTGTGACAGCATCATGCGCGAGAGCATGCAGCGTACTTTTTCGCCGCCGGACAATACAGAAACTTCCTTAAAAACTTCCTCGCCGCTAAAGAGCATGCGCCCTAACAAACCGCGTAGGGAAGTGTCGTCTTTTTGGTCTTGGGGGGCGTATTGCCTAAGCCAATCGAGCATGGTCTCTGAGCTCTTAAAAAAGGCAGAATTATCCCTTGGTAAGTAGGCTTGGGACGTTGTCACACCCCAACTAAAGGAGCCGCTGTCTGGCTCTATTTCACCCATGAGGATTTGGAATAAGGTGGTCACGGCAAGGTCATTTTTGCTGGCAAAAGCAACCTTGTCCTCTCGATTCAAGGTAAAACTAATTTTGTCTAACACTTTTTCGCCTTCGATTGTTTTGGACAAATCGCTGACCGTTAAAAGATCGTTGCCAATGGCACGTTCGGGAGAAAAACCGACAAATGGATATTTACGTGATGAGGGCCTTATGTCTTCAAAAGTGATTTTTTCGAGCATCTTTTTTCTGGAAGTGGCTTGGCGCGACTTGGAAGCGTTGGCGCTAAAGCGCGCGATAAAGCTTTGCAATTCGGCGATGCGTTCTTCTTTGGCGGCATTTTGCTTGCTCATCAGGCGCGTGGCGAGTTCGGTGGATTGCTTCCAGAAATCGTAGTTTCCGACGAAGAGTGTGATTTTGCCAAAATCAACATCACAGGTATAGGTACAGACGCTATTTAGGAAGTAGCGATCGTGTGAAACAACGATGACAGTGTGAGGGTAATCTATGATAAATTCGCAAAGCCACTCAATGGCCGCACTATCCAGACCGTTGGTGGGCTCGTCGAGCAATAATATGTCGGGCGTTTTAAAGAGGGCTTGAGCAAGTAAGACTTTGACCTTATCCTGTTCCAAAAGTTCACACATCAATTTTTCGTGCTTGTCTTCACTGATTCCTAAGGATTGAAGTAGGGAAGAAGCGTCGGATTCGATCTCCCAGCCACCTAGCTCTGCGAATTCTGCTTCTAGCTCGGCACTTCTAATACCGTCCGCATCAGAAAAATCTGCTTTGGCGTAGAGTGCATCTTTCTCTTCGCGAATTTGGTAGAGACGACTGTGTCCCATGACTACCGTGTCCATGACAGTGAAGTCTTCGAACGCAAAGTGATCCTGCTTCAAGACCGCCATACGAGAAGTTTCAGGCATGCTGATATAACCTTTTGTAGGTTCAAGAGAGCCGGAAAGGATGCGTAGAAATGTAGATTTTCCTGCTCCATTGGCGCCGATTATGCCATAGCAGTTGCCAGGAGTGAATTTCATATTGACATCCTCGTAGAGGAGTTGTTCGCCAAAGCGCAGGCTGACGTTATTTACCGTAATCATATATTTTCCTTATCTCTTTGCTTTCGTAATAAAATTAAGCTTATGCGTAAAGCATAAGCTTAAGAGGACATATTTTAACATAGATAGATCTTATTTAAACAAATTCTTGAGTTTATCCCAGAAGGATTGTTTTTCTTCGACTATGGGGGCGGGCTCAGCTTTTGCTGGTGGAGCAATTTCTGGGGTCATCATCACAAACTGTACAGAGTTAATGCTAGTATTTTTGGGGGAGGCGAAGGATTTTAAGGTGAAGTCGCCACCTATCATTTTCTCGATTTCTTGATTAATCTGTTCTTCGAATTTTTTATCAATATCTTTAAGTGAATCGTCAAATGTTTGCGTTCCTTTAGCTAGGTCGTTTACACCATTTGAATAAGTTTTTATGCCATCACTGTAGGCTTTCAGTCCTTCTGAGAGCTGCTTTACGCCGTCGTTGTATTGTGTAACGCCATCAGCCGCGGAGGTAGCACCAGAGGCTAAACTGTTAGCTCCGTCTTTGATACTTGCGCCAGAACTTACCAGCTTACCGATGCCATCGTTTAAACTAACCAAGCCACTGTCAATAGCAGCAGTGTTGCCCGCAATTTGTGCCACGCCATCTGTATACGCTTTTAGTCCGCTGTCAAACTGGCTGTATTGCGTTGCTAGTTGCGCAAGCCCAGCCGTCAACTCGGGCAATTGACCGAGCTGGGTCGTCAGCATGGCAATAGCCTTATTTAGGGCGTCATATTCGAGAACGAGGGTATTTAAACCATTACTCATCGTTTCTAGGTTTGTGTCTATTTCGTTTAAGCCAGCAGATATGGTATTTAAGTTCGTCACAATCTGATCAAAACCATCACTCGTTTGGTGCAAGCCTGCAGCCAAGGTTTGATAGCTAACTAAGAGCTGATTAAGACCATCTTTCAAGCCACTTAATGCAGCACTTGTTTGAGCGGAACTGGTTTCGATATAACCCAGTAAGATTTGTACATCGGGAATAGTTGCGTCAACACCTGTTTGAGCACTTACATCAGCGGCAGAAACAGCGGGTGGTACGACTAGTTGGTCAATGGCTGAGGCAAAACCAGCATTTGCCTGGTCCAAGCCATTGGCAATATCTGGTAAACCAGCTGCAGCAGTTGCCAAAGCAGTGGACAAGCTTCCTAGCCCAGTTGCAGATTCTTTAAGCGGTGGAACGATTGCTTTTAGCCCATCATTGATTTGTTTGAGACCGTCATAAAAGGCTTGAGAGCCTTTGCTAAGATCTGCAAGCTGCGCCGTAGCTCCTGCATCGGGTGTCTGTCCACCTGACATTTGAGCTACGATTTGGTTAAGGGCTGAAGCGATTTGGCTAGAACCTTGTGTTAATTGAGCATTTTGTTGTGTGACTTGATCAAGTCCGGACGCAAGGTGCCTATAGCCATCTAGAAGCTGAGAACTTCCTCCACCTAACTGCGCTACACCATCAACATAGGCACTGACACCATCACTATATTGTTTGATACCTGAACTTAAATCACTTAAACCTGAGGACAATTTTGGTCCATTAGCGGCAAGTGTTTGTGCGCCAGAGGCAGACTCACTCGCGCCTGAAACCAAAGCATTAGTGCCTGTTTGGAGTTGCTTGGCACCGTCGTTTAGCTTAGCCACACCTTTATGTAAATCTGCAAACTGACTAGTGTACTGAGTCATATCGGGCATTTTAAACTCAAGATTAAGCGGGACAGCACTGATTTGGATACCTGGCATGTAGAAATCAGCTATGTCAGCGGTTAGCGTATAGTCAGCATTCTGACCTGGCAGGACCATCCAGTTGATTACTTTGTTCGCTCCTGCATTGGCAATTGTTGCGCCGTCTGCAAGTAGATTCGTGGCCTTTTCAGCGTTAACGGTCATGGCAACTTGGAGAACATAGTTTTCAAAATAGACACCGTCTACTTTCGGGTTGCGCTCAATTTTGATCTGCATTTGGAGAGCGCCGGTTTTGCCAGAAAGATCACGCGCAGGAGTCGTTAAACCATCAAGCGTGTAACGCAGCGTTATCAGCCACGGCAGGTCTTTCGTGCGCGCGTTGCCTTGATAGTAAAAGCGTCCTTGATTAGCACTGACGGCTACTGTACCGTTCTGATAGTCGATGGGGTTCGTATTGGTCAGGTTCAAGATTTCATCATAATTACCTTGATCAAATACCATACCCTTTCCAGTCATGGTGAAGGCATTCACGATATAAACGTGATCGACCGTTCCGTCTGCTTGCAATTTTCCGTAGACAACTTCGTCCTTGGTGGGTGTACCGGCGGCACTTAGTTTTCTCGATACGTTTGGCAAAACCAAGCCCACACACAGCAAGCCGACCATAATTTTAGCAAGGATATCTTTCATCCTCTTAGTTTTCAGTTGCATTGTTATTCTCCTCAATACGGTTGTGGCCCTCTTTGACAAAGCCTGGCTTAATGGTTGTGCGCCTGACAACGCCATCGAATAAAACGAGAAGCGCGGGAAGGAATGTTGCTACCATCAGGAACGATAGAGAGGCTCCTCGGCCAAGCACCGTGCCTAGTTCGCTGACGATTGTGATGCTAGAAACCAGTCCTAAGATGTAACCGACGACGGTCAGAATCATGGCTGGAGGTAGTAGGGAAGGTAATGCTTCGGCGAGTGACAGGGCGGCGGACTTCTTTTTGCCATACAACTTACGATTATCAAGGTAATGTTGTGTGTACAAGATGCCGTAATCGACGGTCGCTCCTAATTGCACGGTGCTAATGACAAGGTAGCCGATGTAACTCAAACTCGTGTCACCGAAATAGGGGATGGCTAGATTTATCCAGATTGACCCTTCGATGGTCAGCAGTAAAATCAGTGGAATACTAAGTGATTTAAAGGTGAAGAGTAGAGCCAAACCCACGGCTAAGATAGCCAAACCATTGACGATTGCATCGTCAGTCCGGATGGTGTCGCGCATATCCAAGGTGCTAAAGTTCTCCCCAGCTAGATAGGCGTCTTCGGGATAAATGTTTGCGACCGTTGCACGTAGTTGCTCTGCGAGTTTAAAAGCATGGTCGCCTTCCGCCAATGAATCTGCAATCACGATGAAGCGGCTGTATTGAGGACTGCGCAGTTGTCTAATATCTGTGGGTGGCAGAATTTCTAGCGGAATTTCAGCACTCGCCATGCCCACCAAAGAGATGACGGATTTTACTTCAGGCAGTGCATTGAGTGCGTCGTGCAACGCGACTTCTTTGACGGGGTCGCCGTTAGGCACCAAGATAGCCATCTGCATATTGTTGCCGAATTTTGCCTTAATTAGGTCACGGTCACGCTCTTCTCTGGAGCCGGTTTCATAGGCACCCATGCCATAAATGAAGTCGTTTTTCTTTTGGGCGAAAAAGGACGGTATCGCCAGGAGGAACACGATTACGATTATTCCCCAACGCATTTTAACGATGCCGCGGCCTAGTTTTGCCATAGAAGGAATGAAGGGTCGATGGGTCGTCTTTTCAACCCATTTATATACGTATGTCGTAATTACTGGCAAAAAGAACATCACCGAAAATAAACTAAAAACCACACCTTTCGCCAAAACGAAACCCAGGTCCGGCCCTAATTTGAAGCGCATGAACACAAGCGCCAAGAAGCCAAACACTGTGGTTAGGGCAGAAGACGTTATTGCCGAAAATGCCTTGGTCATCGCCATTTCCATGGCCACAGGGGTCTCATAGCCCTCTTTTCGGTACTGGTTAAAACGGTGCAACATAAAGATGGCATAGTCCATCGAAACGGCCAACTGCAGAACAGCTGCAATCGACTGGGTAATAAAAGAAATCTCGCCGAAAATGATGTTGGTGCCCATGTTCAAAACTACGGCTACAACAATCGATAACAAGAGGATTAGGGGCTCTAACCAAGAATGTGTGGCGAGCAGCAAGATGATAATTGCCAAGGGTATGGCAAAAGCAAGTATCGTGGCCATTTCACTGGAAACGGACAACTGGGCTTTAGCTTGTTCGACGAAGGGACCTGATACCGCAGCTTTTCCACCAGCTATGCTCTGCAAAGATGCAAGCGCTTTTGGCTGGTCTTCACCATCAATCGTAACCTGATACAGCGCGCCATTATCCTTGTAGTAAGCATCTACCATCGTCTGGTCCGCGAATGACAACGGCTTGTAAATGTCTATCGCATCATCTAACCAAAGCACATCGGTAACAGAAAAGCTTTGGGCAATTTCTTCCTTATAGGCCAATGCCTCTGGCAAAGTCACATCAGCGATATAGACCTCCACATTTGGAATCGCCTCTTCGAACTCTTTATCCATGACCCTGATCGCATTGGTAGACTCTGCTTTATCTGGCACATAGTCAGCTAAGTTATAATTGACCTTGACCTGGGGTGTGAGAACAATACTTATCACAATAAGAAAGAGAAACGCGAGAAGTACGAGCTTACGATGTTTTAATACAAATTTTGCAATGCGATTCAAAATGACCTCCACAGGCTGTAGTAGGCTGACAATAGCTTGATCTATTAAAAGTATAGCGATAGTTTTGGGAATTATAAACTATGATAGTTAATTACAATCTAAGTTAGTTGTAGTCTTGAATAGTTTGATGCCTCCCACGGTAATTATAACGCGACAGTCTTCGTGATAGAATGAAAACATAGAAATACACAAGGAGGCTAAGTATGGAACAGCTTAATTATCCCGAACTTATTGAAAGTGCACTAGCTGTGCGGCAAAATGCATACACCCCGTACTCAAACTATAAAGTTGGTGCTGCTTTGTTGGCTGCGTCCGGTCAGATATATGTCGGTTGTAACGTTGAAAATGCCTCGTATGGTGCAACGATTTGTGCCGAAAGGGCTGCAGTAGTTCAAGCCATTTCAGCAGGTGAACATGAGTTTACCGCTTTGGCGATTGTGGGCTATGCTGAGGACCAGAGAGATGCCAATGATACATTCGCTTATCCATGTGGGATTTGTCGTCAGGTTTTGTCGGAGTTTTGCCATCCTGATATGCCTATTGTCATCGCACGTTCAACAAGTGATTATAGGCTCAGCAGCATGTCAGCGCTACTTCCGGAAAGCTTTGGTCCACAGCATTTGAAGTAGAGCATGAAGCCGTAATTTGAGGAGATGCATGCATTTTTATATAGCCGACACGCATTTTGGTCATAATAATATCATCGACTTGTGCAATCGTCCCTTTTCTACATCTGAGGAAATGGATGCTTTTATGATTGCATGTTGGCAAAACAAAGTCCGCCCACAAGATGACGTCTTTATACTTGGGGATTTTGCCTACCGCAACAAAGCGTCTTTCATAAGTTATCTCGAGCAACTCCCTGGACACAAGCACCTCATTTATGGCAATCACGACAAAGTACTATTGAGGATTCCGTCTGCTCTAGAATACTTTGCGTCCGTGCAGCCGATGCTGGAGCTTCGAGATCCGGAATTAGGGGTGAATGTAATGCTTTGCCATTATCCCATGGCAGAGTGGCCTGGTTTCTTTAATGGTGCTTACCATATTTATGGGCATCTACATAATGTTAAGAATACTACCTACTACCTTATGAGACAGGTTGAACGTGCTCTAAACGCGAGTGCTGAAATCGTGATGTATGAACCCGTGACCTTGTCTGAGCTCATAAGCTGTAACCAAAAATGGCTTGATTCAGATGCGACATAGAGACTTTGAAAACAATTGATACACACCAATAGTACCCAATTTAGGAGGAAAAAAGATGCAAACAACAGCTAAAGAAAGAATGCTAGACGCCCAAGCTCAGTACGAGATTATCAAAGAAGACAACGAAAAACTCGCTGCCTTCAGGGATAGTATGAGCGAAATATTCGCTCGGATGGAAAAACTTCAGGATTATTATCTTGGTGAATGGATCAATGACATGGACGAACTCAACAGAAGCGACGAGAACATCGAAGTCATGGGGCAAGACCCCATCTACGAAGAAATCGTTGAACAAGACAAAATCATCAAAGAAATCTTGTTGAATTGCGCCCAATATTTAAACTAAGTTTTTTTTCTAATGTTTATAGCTTGCTGTCATTAACCTGACTCAGGTAGTCCTGAATCGTTGGGATAATGGCGGCTAGGCTGCCTTCTTCAAACGGGTTGTTTAAACCTGCAGATTTTACCAAATCCGTGAACGGTTTGCTGCCACCCAAATCACATAAAGCCAAATAGCGTTTCCAGGCGTTTGTGCTGTCTTTTTGAGCTGCATCCCAGAACTGCAAAGCACAGGTTTGTGCCAGCGTATAGTCGATGTAGTAGAAAGGAGCCTCAAAGATATGCGCCTGCCGCATCCAGAAACCGCCGCGCTCAAGATAGTCGATACCATCGTAATTACGAGCAGGGAGATAGATTTTTTCAAGTGCATGCCACTGTGCTTTACGCTCTGTTGGCGTCGCTTCAGGGTTCTCATACACCCAATGCTGGAAAGCATCAACGGTCACGCCATAGGGGATAAAGAGTAAAGCTTCAGTCAAATGATTAAATTTGAATTTCTCTGTTTGTGGGCCGAAGAAGAGCTTCATCCATGGCCATGTAAGAAATTCCATGCTCATTGAGTGGATTTCCGCTGATTCCATGGTGGGGAAATAGTACTCTGGAACAGGCAAGTTGCGACTACGGAATGCCTGGAAAGCATGACCAGCTTCGTGCGTTAGGACTTCGATATCTCCGGCTGTTCCATTGAAGTTTGAAAATATAAAGGGAACTTTGTGGTCTGGCAAAAAGTCACAGTAACCACCACCCGACTTACCTTCGCGAGCGACCAGATCTAACAGGTTTTGTTCGGTCATGACCTTGAAAAACTCTGAAGTTTCGGGGGACAATTCGTCATACATCTTTTTGCCATTCTCTAAAATCCATTCCGAATTACCTTGAGGAATTGCATTACCTGTAAGGAACGAAATGCCTTCGTCATGAAAGGCCAAGGTCTTCAAACCGAGACGTTTAGACTGACGTTTACGCAATTTTTTCGTAATCGGAACCAGGTCGCGCTTTACCTGATTGCGAAATTGCTCAACCTCCGCAGCACCGTAATCGGTACGAAGCATGCGTTTGTATCCTAAGGCGACGAAGTTTTTGTAGCCAAGTTTTTTTGCCATGCGATCGCGCACCGTGACGAGCGCAGAAAAGATTTCATCCAGCTCAGTTTCGTTTCCTTGGAAAAAATTGAACTTCGCCTCAACAGCGGATTTTCTCACCACGCGATCGGGTGATTGCGTGTAGGGGTCAATTTGAGCAAGGTTTAGGATTTTGTCATCGAAGTTGATTTGAGCCGATGCTAGGAGCTTGGCATAGCGGCTGGTTAGTGTGTTTTCCTCCGCCAAATCGTCCATGATTTCTGGACTGAAGGCTTCTAAGCTCATCTCAGCAAGTTTGAATAAATGCTTGCCATAGGTTTTTTCTAGTTCTTTGCGGAAGCGAGAGGTGCAGAGTGATTTGTAGTATTTGTTTTGCCATTCTGATACTTTGGGAGAAAAATTATCGAAGAAGTCTTGCTCTTCTTCGTAAAAACTGTCTCTGGTATCCATAGTGTGTCGGATACTGACAAGCGCACGCATCGTATCAATTTGGTTGAAAATCTTATTGATTTCAGTAATGACCACTTCTTGGGTCGGCGCATTTTTAGCCAATTTGAAGAACATCAATTGTGCGTTAATAGCATTATTTATTTCATCAGCGACAGGGCGTTCGTAAACTAAGTCTTGAAATTTCATATTTACCTCTTGTGGAATAGTATTCATTATCTATTGTACATCGTATCGAGGCAATTGTAAGACGTGCGTTGGCAAAATTTGCTTTGTTGTAGTTGGGGGAGAGGTTTCTTTTTGAGTTGCTGCAGTAGCTTGAAAAGTTGGCACGCAATACAGCAGTCCCAAACTAGCGCTGCCATTATTTCAAAGAATTTGGTGAAGCGGCATTCGATCTTCCCAACAGCTGCGTATTTTTCAAACGCGCGTAAAGAAGTGTACCAACAACGGCACCCACTGCGCCTTGACCGAGGTTGGCAGGAACACTGGCTAGGGCAGCAAGATGTCCGTATAAAAAGATTTCACAAATATAGTAACCAAAAGCCATCCACAGCCCACAAAGCATACCGATAAGTAAGGGGAATTCTTTAAGCTTGCTTTTCATCAAAACGCCAGCCAAAGCGCCTTCCAACCCTTTCACGACAAGTGTGATGGGGACATAAATAGTATATCCAAGTAGCAGGTCTGCAAGCGCACTTCCAATTCCACCGGTCAGTCCGCCAAATAGTGGTCCGAGCAAAAGACCAGTAAAAATCAGGACCGCATCTCCTAGATTGACATAGCCTTGTGTACCAGGAATAGGAATGTGAATAACAGCTGTAAGCACCGTGACTAAAGCGATTAAAACACCGGCGAGGGCGAGCTTTTTTACCTTGTTACTTGTATTCATCACGACTCTTCCTTATTAAATATTACCTTCTAGCAGGGTTATACTATTCTTCTCTTGTAACTAGGTGCTTAACCCCAGGATCAAGATTGTGCAATTCTTTGGCAAAAAACTTCGGATACGCTTCCACATTCGGATAATCCTCTAGGTCAATCCATTCTAAGTGCTCGATGCTTCCGTCCTCAGTGACAACATTTTCCAAATTTATGGGCATTGAGGGATCGTATTTCATGAGGTAATAAAAGGCTAGTTCGTGGCAGTGGAGTTTTTTGCCAAACGCAAACTCAAGTCCTAAAAAGAAATTCTCGTTTATAAATGCTAGTCTGTCAATTTCCATGTGGACGCCTGTTTCTTCGAAAACCTCACGTTTTACAGCATCTTCGGTGGATTCGTTATGTTCAACGCCACCGCCAACAGCATAGTAAAAACCGATTTTGTTGCTAGTGGCCATGAGCACTTTGCCAGCATGCATAATAATCGCACAGACCCTGAAGCGAAACCACTCGTCATTTCTTTTAAAAGCGATATCTCTGTTAAGGTTCATTTTTCACACCTCGTTGTTAACTATCTTCTATTATAGCGTTGATTTTGATAAATGCCACGGTGCGTGCTTGGGGTGGAGTTTTATGCGGCGTCTTTTTTGCAATTACCTACCCCATCCCCTCTTGACAACTATATCGTCCAACGATATAGTAAATATAACGGCAGACGATATACCGTGAGTTGATAGTGAGAGGAGTGCTTGTATGGAAAATATAGTTCTAACCGAAGCATATTATTACATCCTTTTATCTTTGTATAAGCCACTTCATGGCTATGGAATAATGCAAAAGGTGGAGGAATTAAGTCATACGCGCCTTCGTTTGGCGGCCGGTACTTTGTATGGAGCGCTTAACTCTTTGTTGGACAAAGCTTGGATTGATGCACTCCCCATTGAAGAAGGCAGCCGCAAGAAGGAGTATCAAATCACCTCATTAGGCCAAACAGTAGTTCTAGCTGAACTTGAGCGACTCGAGGAGCTTTATGAGAATGGCAAAACCATCACAGGAGGCAAGACGAAATGACTAAAACAGTATTTAAGTTGACCGCATCTTGGAACTATAAGAAAGAAGAAACATGGCTCAACGAAATGTCAAAAAAAGGCTGGCATCTCACAGAGCCGAAGCATGTTTTATTCACTTTCACCGAAGGTGAGCCCGACAAATACCGTTATGCCTTAGAGTACCTTGATGTCAGCGGGGAAGGCATGCAGGAATATTTTGCTTTTCTTGAGGAAACGGGGATTGAAATCATTGGTCACACAATGAACTGGGCCTATTACCGAAAACTTAACGATGGTAAACCGTTCGAAATCTTTAGTGATGATGAATCTAAGATTAAACATTGGAATAGACTTCGTTATCTAATCTTATTAATTGCCGGATTTGAAACCTATTTCATGATTACCTTCTGGATGCAAATAATCAATGGGGACAGCAGTGTATTCACGCTTATTCCTACAGTGTTTATCACTTTAGTTGTACTCTTATTAGCGTGGGGCAATTTTAGGATTTGGATGCAGATAAGTGAACTAAAGAAGAATAGGCGTAATTAATGTCTTCACGCGGTTTTGCAAAACGGGCACAACTTCGCTTTCAAACCAAGGGTTCCGATTAAACCAACGAAAATTGAGTGGAGAAGGGTGTACGGTTGGAAAATAGAGCGGTAGGTATTCTTCATAGGCACGGACAGTCTCGGTGAGATTTTTCTTACAATTTTTTCCTAAATAGTATTTTTGAGAATATGCGCCAACCAATAATATGAGTTCGATATGTGGCATTTGGTCAAAAAGCTTTTGGTGCCACATGGGCGCGAATTCCTTACGTGGGGGGAGGTCGCCGCTTTTGCCCTTACCTTGGTAATAAAAATCCATGGGTATTAAAGCGATTTGTTCTTTATCGCGAAAAGTGGCCTCATTGATGCCGAGCCATTGCATCAGCTTGACGCCACTTGCGTCGCCCCATGTCAAGTTCGCGCTTTGTGCCTTTATCCCCGGTGCATGCCCAACGATAACGATGCGTGCATCCTGATCCGCAACAAACAAGGGCTGATAATTGAGCTTCAAAAACGCAGCGTTGCTTTCGTGAGAAATGATTTCCTGACGAATCTGTTCTATCGCTTGATTGCCGCTTAATGCACTCAATTTTCTACCTCGATAAAGCTTAAAATTTTGCCAACTAAGGGGATAGCCATGAATGTCACGGGAATACTCACGAGCAAAGATACAAGCCAAGACTCAAACCATATACTGAAGAACTCTGGCACAGCGCCTGCATTGAGCAGGGTAAGGGCCAAAGACATAACGGTTGACATAATTGTAGCCACGCATAGATTAAAAATTGCACCATAGACTTTTTTACTTGTTTTCATTAAGCTATCCTCGACTAATTTACTATTACTGATATGATAGCAGAATCGGAGGAGGCTTACCGCAATGATTGATCTACACATGCACAGTGCATATAGTGACGACGGGGAGTATACACCCACACAACTGGTTGAGATGTGTGCCGCTCAAGGTATCACGACGATGTCTATCACGGACCATAATTCGACGCGCGCCAATGCAGAAGCAGAGCAGGCGGCCAAACGCTTGTGCATTCACTACGTGAGTGGGATTGAAATTGATTGCACTTTCGAAGGCAGTAATTTCCATGTTTTGGGTTATGGCATTGACTATCAAGCTCCAGACTTCGCTGCGATCGAGGAGTATGTGGCGGAGCAGAGTAGGGGAGCATCGTTAGAGATGTTGCGGTTGACGCAGGGGCTTGGTTTTGCCATTACTATTGAAGACATACAAGCCTTGGAGAGAGATGCATCTTGGGCGGGCCGTTGGACGGGTGAAATGTTCGCCGAGCTGCTTCTAAGCCTGCCGGAGTACAAGGAAAATACGCTCCTGAAGCCTTACCGTACGGGCGGTTCCAGAAGTGACAACCCATTTGTCAACTTTTATTGGGATTTCTATGCGCAGGGCAAGCCTTGCTATGTCAAAGTCGTTTACCCGCAGCTGGTGGATATTATCAAGATTGTTCATCAGCATCATGGCAAAACGATACTCGCTCACCCCGAAGCCAATCTGAAAAACAATCCGTCTTTGTTCCCCAAATTAATGGCGCTCGACCTCGATGGTCTCGAAGCTTTTAGTACCTACCATAACCCGGAGCAGTGCGCACATTACTACGATGAAGCCTTGCGCCACAAGAAGGTTTTTACTTGTGGTAGTGATTTTCATGGCAAAACGAAACCGTCCATCACCCTCGGCGGCATCCCTTATCCTGATTCAATCGACAGAAATGCGGTTGAAGAAAAGATCGCGAACTGGATAAAAAATAGCTTTGATAGTTAACGGCTGGAAAAGGAAAATGAAACAAAAATTTACTAAAACCGAATTTAGAACGCCAGTGTACTTCATCACGTTTATTCTCGTCATGATGGCTGCCTGGGTTGACGTGATAGGTCTAAAACTCAGTTTAGACGAAAGAAGCGCCTATATGACAGGACGTGCTGCTTTATTGGGTGAAGCCTTTCATACGGGAGATTATTATACTTTTCTAATCGTTGCACTTATCGTATTTATGTTTATTTTCGGTTCTTTTTTAGCTACGAAGATTTGTCTGAAACATGGATTCTCGGGAGGCCTGTTGACGAGTTCAGTCATTTTGGCTTTAGGTTCATTAAGCTTATTCGTAACGAACGCAAACAACGAAAAAACCAAGGTACTTGCCTGTGTTCTAGTACCCATGGCTATGGGTTGTCTGAACGCTACAACTAGCTTGAGCAAAATCGGTCGCACCACACATTTGACCGGACCTGCCACAGATTTAGGCATCAGTTTAGGCAAAGGTAACTGGCATTCCGCTTTCGTCCATAGTATTCGCTGGGTTGCATTTCCTGTAGGAGCAGTCCTTGGCTTGACTGCGCTCCAGTACAATAAACAGGGTAGCTTCCCCTTGGCTGTTATGCTATTTATTCCCTCCTTGGTTATTGCGTTGATTGCGGTTCTGCAAAAGAAGTATCTTGACATCAAACTGCTGAGTGATGGGTAGAATGTGTTGGCTTTTAAAATATCTAGTTATTACTTATAATATGGCAGATTAAAAATGAACGGAGTTTAAAAATGTCACATAATAAAGTTATTTGTACCGTTAACAATGTAGAGTACTTGGATATTCGCAAGAGTATGATGAGAGGTGTGCGTAGTTTCGAAGAATTGAAAGCTGACGTAGGCGTTTGTGGAGAGTGCGAAGGCTGTCAAAGCGAGATTGACGGAATTTTATCTTCCGTTTGTGGCTGTGCTGGAGCATCTTTGGAAGACGTTTTGAATGCTATCCGTGGTGGTGCCAAAACAGTCGAAGCAGTCGGAGAAGTAACTGGCGCTGGTACCCATTGTGGTAGATGTAAAGGTCTCGTCCAGAACGTTATTGATCTTGGGCGTTGATTGCTCTTTAATACAAGATAATATCGTACTTCGAACAACACTTAGTAGCAAGAAAAAATCGTCAACATGTTTATATCCATGTTGGCGACTTTTTTGGTTTATTACATCAAATAAGCAGAGCGGTTGCGTAGGCTTCCGTGATTGCATCTATACCTTGTCTGACTTCTGAGGCATCGCCCACGACTTTGACTTGAACACCGGATTCTTCAATATCTTGACTGAGTGTATCAACAGAAGATGCACCAATCGCCAGAATTACTGAATCTAAGTTTTCGATTTTTCCTTGTGTTCCGTCTTTTTCGTAGATGATGGCATCTGGGGTGATTTCCAAGACTTTGGCAGAGGCGACGATTTCTACGCGGTGTTTGTTTAAGCTTTCGAAGAGGTAGAGATTGTTGAAGGCAAAACCATCCTGCGCAATAGCTTTTTGCATCTCCACCAAAACAACCTGCTTGCCATGGATAGCGAGATGGTCCGCGGTTTCGGTTCCGACTAGGCCACCGCCGATGATGGCGACGCGGTTGCCGACGTCCTTTTTGCCAGCCAAAACATCAAAAGCTTGCACAACATTTGGTAAATCCGCACCCTTAATGGGTGGTTTAATGGGTTTCGCCCCCGTCGCAATTATCACCGCGTCAGGCTGCTCCTGCTCGATTAGCGCGCGGTCGACTTGACTGTTGTAAACGATTTTTACGCCAAGATCCTGGAGCTGCTTTTTGAACACAGCCTTGCAGACAAGCGATGCAATAATTGATGTCTTCTATCTGTCCAGATTTCACTTTATTTGGTAAATCAGGATCAGCGATGGAAGCACGGCCCATGGAAATGAGATCCGCATCACCTGCGGCAAGAATGCTCTCAGCGATTAGCGGGTCGTTAATTCTGCCTGCGACAGCGACTGGAACGGAAACTACTTTCTTGATTTCCCTGGAAAAATCTGCGGCAAAACCATGCGGTGTAGCAGAAGGCTGAACCGTATATGGTGGTGTAGCATTTCCCACGGAAACGTCAAGCATATCAACACCTGCTTGCTCCATTAATCTTGCTAAAGCTGCAGTATCTCTGATGGTAAGGCCACCTTCCACATATTCTTCCGCTGAAAAACGGTACAAAATAGGGAAGTCTTCACCAACTTGTTTTCTCATTTCTTTCAAGACTTCAACAGCGAGACGGGCTCTGTTGGTCAGCGAACCACCATACTCGTCTGTTCTTTTATTGCCAGAAGGTGAAAGGAATGACGCAATGAGATAGCCTGCATGTGCGTGTTCCGTAATCATATCCCTAATATGCATAATACAATTGTAGAAGGAATAAACACCCCTCTATCAGACTGTGTACCTGAAAGCGAGATTGATTGGTAGTGTATGCGATTGTATTTACAAAAAGGGCTGCTAAAGACATCTCGCTTTTGAAATCGGCAAAGTTAGATTCTAAAGTCAAGGCGCTTATTAATGTCATACGTAAAAATCCATATCAATCACCACCCAGCTATGAAAAACTTCAGGGTGATTTTCAAGGTGCCTATTCAAGACGAATTAATATTAAGCACCTATTAGTTCATGAAGTGTTTGAAAAAGATAGAATCATAAAAATTATTAGCGTATGGAGTCATTATGAATAGGCAAGTCACTATGTAATACGAAGATTGATTGTAAACTTATCTTGACATGTGTCATCGGCAACAATTTACCATTAATCCAACACTTCTTTAAGTGTAGCCATTGGACAGTAAAACCCAATCCCCATCTTTTTCTCTAGCAAGATACCACGACCACGTATATAGTGTATCTGGTTTCCATGATCCCCCCCATCTTTCGGCGAGCGAAACGATGACTCAAGAACCATACAATCTACGTAATTTGCATCATCAGCAAGTGAGTTAGAATACTCCAAATTTTCTCGAGATACCTTATCCCCCGCATAAGTCAATGAATACAACGTACACCCATCAAACTCCGAAAATTTTTCAAGCACAACATTAACAGCGTCATCAATTTCATAGTTTGAATACATACCGGACTGACCGTAATTAATTGCCACGCCTTCCGCTATAGGACCTAAGTCCACTTCGTGCGGGAAATATACCGACATTTGAGGATTCTTATTTTCAATTAAAAGAATAAGAGAGGTACCATTGTAAAATAGTGTTTTTTCATTGATATCGTCAGCACTAACAATAGAGTCTATAAACCAACCTTCGTAATATCCATCATCCGACAAAATCTCCATCGTTTTCTGGCTAAGAACTTCCTTATCTAATTTATTTCTGCTTAAGAAATCGTCAAAACTAAGTAATTGTCCTGTAGTTTGGTCGACAAATATATTCCAAGGTTCTAGAACAAAGGGTTCGCTCGCATAGTTACCGATTAACCCACTAGAATAAAGCGTGATGATTCCGTTTTCTTCGCTACTGATGAGATCCTGTTGGATGATTAGACGTGAACTGAAATTGTTTTCGAGAGCTTCGGTTTTATCAGAGGCATCGTAAGCCTTAACGGCATTATCGAATTGTTCTTTGCCCAAAGCCCAGTTTTGTTTAATATAGGCAAGTTTTTCTTCAACGAGTTCTTCTATAGCCGAAACGTGACTGGGGTTTTTGCCAGCGACTTTAACATTATACATGTGGCTTGGATAATCCGTGATTTCGACACCATTCCAAAAAACAAAATTATCATCCAGACGCTCTAAAGTGATTTCGATTGCTAAAGGGACAGTTGTTGCAGGAGATGTTGTGCTCGGAGCAGTTGTTGTCTGACTAGTCTCAGAACTAGTACTGACCACTGTTGCCGTAGTTACGTTCGTCGGAATTTCAGTTTCACTAATGGATGTTTTGGGGCTTTCTTGACATGCTGTCAAGATAAGTAGGGAAGTGCTGAGCGTCAAAGCAACTATGCGGGAAACAAACGGTTTGTGCGTGTTCATAAAAACTCTCCTTCATTGTGTACTGTATATGTAAGCGCCACTTGAGGATTGCACGGAAAATGTCTGTTTCAATTATACAGCTGAATTGAAGAAAAAAATATTTATTAAAAATCGCACCATAGTTTCCTCGGGTGCTATAATTGGTAAGTCAAAACTGGCTAGCCTTTACTAGCCCCAAGAGGAGATTATCGGAGCATGAAAATTTTATACGAAGGTAAAACTAAAGATGTATTAATCGACGAGTCAAATGACGACATTTACTTGCTGTTTAAAGACAGCGCTACTGGTGAAGATGGCGTTTTTGACCCTGGCTCTAACACAGTAGGGGGTAGCGTTGAAGGGAAAGGCAAGGTCGGACTAAAAGTGAGCAGCTATTTCTTCGAGTTAATGGAGAAGAATGGTGTTCCGACACATTATTTGGGGGCTGATTTAGACAAAGGACTGATGAAGGTCCGCAAAGTAACTGTGCCACCCTTGGAATTTGTGCTTCGTTATTATACGGCAGGTAGTATGTGTAGGCGTTTTGCCCTAGAAGAAGGTATACCTTTCGATCCTCCTTACTTAGAAGTGACCCTAAAGTCCGACGAACAAGGTGATCCTCTGATTAGCGAGCGACTTTGTTTGATGAAGGGGCTTTTGGCTCCCGGTCAATATGACGAGGCGCTGCAGCTTCTGGTCAAGATTGGCGATGTGCTCAAGAACGAGCTTGCGACAATGGACTACACTCTGATTGATTTTAAGGTTGAATTTGGTTTTGATGAGCATGGCAAAATGCTCGTCGCCGACGAAATCACACCTGATATTTGGCGCATTAAGGATGAGAATGGCAAAATCCCCAACCAAATCGAATGCGCAAATATGATTCTGAAAAAGATTGGTTGAATTGCGCAGAAGTAAAATTCATTAGCCACAAACTAGCGATTAGAAACTGAACCTAGTCGCTTTTTTGTGGCTGATAATACTGGTTAGTTTTTTGCATAAGAATTCTTTACAGCTTTGTCGAAATTAAATTCTTTCTCTAAAAATTTTTCCTGCGAGCAAGAATAGAGTTCTTTTTGATAATAGAAATTAAAGCATTACTTCTAAGTATAGCTGAGGGCATTGCAATTCCTTGCTCTGTTAAGACATAAGGCATGTATCTTCTACCGCCGTGGGATTCATCTAAACTTAAGGTCGCAAATTGTGACCTCAAGTTTAGATATTCGTCCTTCACATGTGGTTAACGATTGTAGGGTAGAAGTGAGTAAATTCAATTAGTATTAATTAATCGCTTCTTGAGTTTCTTCACATCCGTGGCCGTTTTCACCTATTTAATGGCTTTTAGTTCCTTTACGTATTCTGTGTTTACTTCTCGGTAGAAGGTTTCCGCAACATCTAGGTTGGCGCACAATGACAATTCTCTGACTGACCTTGTAATTTCTTCCCATGTATATTTTCCTGCATATTCAAACCTTGTTTGATACACTTTCCACAACTTCTGTGACCGCCGAGCTAAAATTGACCACAAGCGCCGACTTAAAAATGAGCAGT
>CAZNNL010000010.1:0-46644 GCA_964574395.1 uncultured Oscillospiraceae bacterium
GTTTGTGCTGGGGAAGAATTCAATAATAACATCTTGCTAACCTCCGTCATTGAAAAAGTTTAACATGTAAAAGCCTCTTTGTCGCATGTGCGTAAGAATCGGGAAAAATAAGAAGTATTGGCATTTGAAAGTTACTTTTCATTTACTGAAATAAGCTATTCTCTTTATGTGATTTATCCTATATAATTACAGAGAGCGAGTTAATGTTGTGATGTGTTTTGAAATTGTTTTTTAAGATGTAGAAGATAAAGAGCCGGTAAAGGATTTTATTCTTGGAACAGACAAAAAGATGCAAGCTAAAATTCTTAGATCATTGGAACTTTTAGAAAAGAACGGTACAGGCCTGAGAGAACCGTATTCCAAACATTTAGAGGACGGAATATATGAATTACGTGTTCAGACTGGAAATAATCAAACTAGAATATTGTACTTTTTTATGTCAATGAGACGCATAGTCCTGACAAATGGTTTCGTAAAAAAGACTCAAAAAACACCTATAAATGAATTAAAGAAAGCGAAACGATTCAAGCAGGAATATTTAAGGAGGCAAGAGAATAGAAATGACAGATTTTGACGCTTTTAAAAATGAACTTTTACAAGATTCAGAAGTACGACATGAGTATGATGAACTAGAACCTGAGTTTGATGTTATTCAAGCTATTATAAATGCACGTAAAGCAAGTGGTTTTTCGCAAAAAGAACTATCCGAAAAAACTGGAATTGCTCAAGGCGACATCAGCAGGATAGAGACAGGAAATGCAAATCCTTCCATGCGCACTTTACAAAAACTCGCATTCGGCATGGGAATGAAAGTAAAACTTGAATTTATCCCACTTTGAGAGAAGGAACAAATTAGCTTCCCCACCTGAACAAAATAATAATTTTGTTCAGGTGGGGAAGATGTTTCTTATCAAGAACTCTGGTTTAAACTAAATCTTAAATGTTTTCCATCAAGAGCTTGCATTTTTACAACAGGACAAATCTGTTGCGACTTCAAGCGTTAAAACTCGTCAAATACGCATTCACTGCTGATACAACACCTCGTAGCGAAGATTTACTGATACTAGAACTTAAGCCACATCCGCTGTAGTATTTCCCTTGGTTCAGGATCTGCACATATGTCATTGCCTTTGAACCTGAGCTACGATCAATTGCATGTTGATGGTATAAAGTTAAATCCATCTCAATACCTAGTAAGTCTTTTAATGCGTTAAAGAAAACTCCTACAATACCAGTGCCTTGTCCACTAATGACATGTTCTTCGCCATTGTACGAAACGACTGCAGAAACCTCGACTGTGGTAGCGTCTTTCATCTCTTCCTTATAATTAATAAGGTTAAGCGGACGACTTATATTTACATACTTATCAAAGAACAGGTCTTTAATTTCTTCGGGCATTAATTCAGAACTGCGGATGTCTGAGACGTGTGTGGTGATTTTGCCAAACTCTTGTTGTATTTCTTTCGGCAAAAGCAAGCCATATTTTTGTTCCAGAATAAAAGCCACACCGCCTTTACCTGATTGTGAATTGATACGAATTATCGGATCATAGCTACGCCCGACGTCTTTCGGGTCAATAGGCAGATACGGCACATCCCAGTACCCTTCTTTATCCAATACAGCCATGCCTTTATTAATAGCATCCTGGTGTGAGCCTGAGAATGCTGTGTATACCAAATCACCTGCATAAGGTTGCCTTGGGTCTACACGCATGCCAGTACACGACTCATAAGTTGCAACTAGATTATTGATATCCGAAAAATCGAGTTCAGGATCGATACCTTGAGAAAACAGATTTAAAGCTAAAGTCAGTATATCTGCATTTCCGGTGCGTTCGCCATTTCCAAATAAGGTTCCTTCGACGCGATCAGCACCAGCCATGATGGCTAATTCTGTCGCTGCAACACCACAACCACGGTCATTATGCGCATGTAAGCTTACTAAAATTTTATCTCTATATGCTGTATGTGTGCAGAAATACTCAATTTGGTCAGCATATACATTTGCAGTTGCGCATTCAACAGTATTCGGCAGGTTCATGATTACTTTATTGTCAACTGTGGGCTGCCAGACTTCGCAGACTGCATCACACACTTCAACGGCAAAATCCATCTCCGTCAAACTAAAGCTCTCGGGCGAATACTCAAACTTAAAATTGGTTCCGTATGTATCTTTTTCTGCATACTCTTTGACTAGTTTAGCTCCGTCAATCGCAAGTTGCTTAACTTCATCTTTAGACATTTTAAATACGACACGGCGCTGCGTTGTGTTCGTAGAGTTATACAGATGTATAACAGCGTTCTTAATGCCTCTGAGAGCCTCATATGTCTTTTCAATAATATGAGGACGAGATTGTGTCAAAACTTGGATATACACATCATCTGGTATCAATTGCTTTTCAATTAAATAACGTGTGAAATCATACTCAGTATCAGAGGCAGCCGGAAAGCCAATCTCAATCGTCTTAAAGCCCATTTCAACAAGCTCATTAAAGAAAACTAGTTTTTGGTCCAAACTCATGGGGATTTCTAGTGCTTGATTACCATCACGCAAATCAACACTCACCCACTCAGGTGCCCTAGTTATCGTCCTATTTGGCCATTGACGATTGGGCATATCCAAAACCGGGAAGGCTTTATACTTCTCAAAATTCATTTTTTTCATTTAGCTTGCTCCTTTTTACATTTATATAAAAAAATCTTCCATCTCCAAGAAAGAGACGAAAGATTTCCGCGGTACCACTCTAATTTGGCTTATCACAAGCCACACTCCAGACAGCTAAGTAGCTATCCTTAGGTTCTGTAACGGGAACGCCCGCGAGTCACTACTTGCAATATGCTTTTGTTACTCGGCACTCCTGAGCGAGTTCAATTGACTTTACGCGCTTGCCTTGCATCACCCGGCAACTTTCTGTTCGTTTATATCAATCTACTGTTCTCAATCAACGTGCTGTCTTATTTTATTGAATTATAACTTAGTGGCAAAATACGTCAAGTGCTCGAGTTTTACAAATACTTCGCATGGAATGACTGGCTAAAAGAGTAACAAAGACAAACAAAAGTTTGACATTAATAAGGCGTTTTGCTATATTTACACCAAATGAAACAATCGTTCTTTATTATTGCGAGGTGTAAATAATGACCAAGAAAAAGGAAATTCACGCTGTCTCGAGTTCTGAAAAATCAACATATAAATATACACGCGCCAATTTGAACGAAACACAAGATGCAGTTTATGATTTTATTTTGGACTACATTAAAGAGAATGGTTATTCACCTGCAGTTCGGGATATCTCTAAGGGTTTAGATATTCGTTCTACTTCTACTGTTCATGCACATTTAAAGAGATTGGTAGAGGCAGGAAGAATTGTTTATGCACCTGGTAAGAGACGGGCTATCGCTCTACCAGCAGAAATAATTAACGAACAACGTCCGTCACAAAATGCGCTTTATTTACGTGACACAGACACAATAGAATTAGACGAACAGTACGAAGAATACAATGATATTTCTCGCATGAAGACGCGTTACATACCTATGATTGGAACGGTTACCGCAGGCGTTCCTATTCTGGCAGCAGAACAAGTCGAGTATATGATGCCCTTCCCTGCTGATTATTTTAATGAAAATGATGAATTATTCTTCTTGCACGTGCGCGGCGATAGCATGATTGATGCCGCGATTCTGGATGGAGATACCGTACTGGTCCAAAAAACTTCCGTGGCTAATTATGGAAAAATCATTGTTGCATTAATTGAAGACGAGGCCACAGTTAAGCGGTTGATTAAACACGAAGGCAAACCCTACTTAAAACCAGAAAATCCAGCCTACGATCTAATTCCCTTTTATGGACCCGAATGTTCTATTCTTGGTCAAGTTACGCATGTATTGCGTTCTAACGTCCGCTAATATCTGCCCACTACTGGTGGATTTATGGAAATCTCTGTTTTGTTCTGGAACGATTGCCTGCACGGCACTTTTATAGAGCAGCGCTACTTTCTCGCCCATTTTTATCATAATTACCCAGGTATCGTGTGCTAATATCTGGCAGCTATATATGTGGTTAGTTTGGATATAGATATCTACTTCTTTTTTTGATTTTATACAGGAATTTAAAAATGCATCCTGTGTCAATGCCTGATTGAAAGAAGTATGATCGCTGTTTATTCCTGAATCTTTAGTAAACAATATCTTATCCTCCCCTAGTTTTGCTGTTCTCACAGTTTATAGAGGCTTAGATCTTATAGCAATCGGATATTTGCGAAATGGCAAAGTATTTGACGAGAAATTTAATAACCCGCCGTGATTCCCCAGCTGCAATTCTAAAAGTGGCAGAATTTGGACTACAGAAAGAAAACGTCGTTTTTTCCGCCGAAAAGTGGCAGAATTTGGACTACAGAAAGAAATATCGCTCTAAATCTTTCTGTAGTCCAAATTTTGACACCTGACTATATTAGGCAATTTCAAAGCAAGCCATCTAAACATACATATCGAAACTAAATAACCCGCTTGCTACGCTAAACCGAGTTGCTGAAGAATTGCTTCTATTGCCTCATCAATATTTTTAGGAAAGAGCCATAGGGGCCAGCCTTTGGCTCTGTACCAGGTAAGTTGCCGCTTAGCATATTGACGAGTATTCGCTTTTAAGCGCTCCGTGGCATCTGCTAAACTTTGCTCTTTAAGAATATAGGGGAACATTTCTTTGTAACCAATTGCTTGCATGCAAGTGCTAGTTGGAGGAAGGTCTTGCTCCATCAGCCACTGTACTTCATTTAATAGTCCCTCATCTAGCATAGAATCAACACGCTTATTAATGCGTTCATACAATTTTTCGCGCGGAAGGCTTTGGCAAAACACCCTATAATCGAACGCTTCATCAGGAGGAGGTGCATTTCCCTCTGCATGTTTATCTAATCGCTCATCATTCGACAGTTGACTTCCGAGTAGACGTTCTAAGGCGCGTAGCACACGCTTTGTATTGTTCGGATGCACAGACGCTGCGTATTCAGGATCCAACGCCACTAAACGCTGATACATAACAGTATTTCCTAATTCGCCTGCTTCATCAAACAACTTTTTCCGAAGCGCATGGTCGAACTCGGCTTCCGGAAAATTCATTTGTTCTACCAAGGCTGAAACGTAAAGCGTTGTACCACCAACTAACAAGGGACGACGCCCGCGTTTTAAGATGTCAGCAATGCATGCTTTCGCAGCTTGTACGTAACGCGCTACCGAATAATTCTCACTTACTTCGCAGATGTCAAACAGATGATGAGGAACATTCTTTTGATCTTCCAAGCTTGGCTTCGCAGTGCCAATATCCAGGTGCCTGTATATCTGCATGGAATCACAACAGACAATTTCTGCATCTACATGCTTTGCCAAACGTAAAGCTAGCGAAGATTTTCCGCTAGCAGTTGGACCAGTCACAACGATGACGGAGTTTGCCTCCAGCGCACGCGGCTTTGGCCAATTTTGAACTAAGAGCTCATCTTCGATACGTTTACTTCTCATCTGTCCACCCGTTTATCATTTGCCAAAGACCACCTATACAACGCGTTTAAACAACTTTTCGAGTTCATAACGTGTCTTTCTTACAATAACCGGCCTACCGTGCGGACACTGGTACGGATTATCCAAAGTCAAAAGTTGCGTAATCAATTGCTTTATTTCATCTTGTGAAAGAGGGTCATGTGCTTTGACTGCTGCTTTACAGGCTTTAGTGGCAAAGGCGTGTTGCAGAGCTTTGCGGTTAGCTTTTAGGCCAAGATTGCTGCTTTCTTCCGTTATTTGATCTAAAGCGGCGGTAAACGAAGCCTTGGGGTCGTTTTGCCATAAAGATGCAGGAACAGCTCTGATAATAATTTCATTATCAGAAAAGCGGTCAATTTCAAAGCCTAGACTGGCAATAAAGTCTGAGGCTTCGTCAATGGCAGCCATTTCACTTGCACTGACTTGCAGGGTTTCGAGTTCCAAACAGCTCTGAGAATGCACCGTTTCTTTTTCATAAGACGCGATGATTTCCTCATATAATATTTTCTCGTGTGCCGCATGCTGATCAATCAAAAAATAGTCGCTGCCCTTTTCCATAATGATGTATGTATGAAAAAGCTGCCCAACCAGCTGTGCCTCGCTCAATGCGGCTAAGACGCTATCTTCGTGTTCCGCAAGCGTTAGATGTGTTGGCGAAGCCGCAGCATACTCAGAACTCTCTGCGCTATCTGGCACATGAGGGGCAGTATTCCAACGGTAAAGAGCATTGTCTTGAATTTTGGGTAGACTCTGCTCAACGTAAACGGCCTCTTTCTGCTGATTTTCGTCTATGGATGTTGCAGAGGTCGGAGAAGGCGCACTCTCGGGCTTGGCAATGGCACCAACTTCATGCAGATTTGCTTCAGTCGTGACGATTTTGTCTTCCGGGTGCCTCAGTCCATCCATCAAAGCGGCTTTTACAATGTGATAAACCGCAGAATACACCGCTTGCTCATTCCAAAAACGCAATTCCATTTTTTGAGGATGAACGTTGATGTCGATCAGGTTTTGCGGTACTTGTATTTTAAGTATGGCAAAAGGAAACTGCCCATGCATCAACATACCAGAATACGCTTCTTCCAGGGCTTTAGTTAAGAGCGCTGACTTAACAAGTCTGTCATTTACGAAAAAGAACTGGTTGTTTCGATTACGTCTGGCGCTCAAAGGTAAACCGATAGCTCCTCTCAAATGAAGTGGGGTGCCAGATTCCGCTTTAGTCTCAGACATGTAAATGCTTTGTTCGGCGATATCTTTGCCAAAAACTGCATAGACCGTGGATTTTAAATCATTGTTCCCTGGCGTATGTAAAACCTTTTTCTGTGCGTGTGTTAAGCGAAAACTGACATCGGGTCTGGCCAAGGCTAAACGTTGAACTATTTCACTTATTTTAGATGCTTCTGTGCTATCTTTTTTCAAGAATTTATAACGCGCAGGTGTGTTGTAAAACAAGTCTTCAATAATGAAGCTTGTACCCTCAGGGCACGCTTGGGGCACGTGTTCCAGCAATTCTCCGCCTTCAATATAGACCTTGGTTCCATATTCGGCACCGAGCGTTTTTGTAATGAGCGTAATGCGTGAAACTGCAGAAACCGCAGCCAATGCTTCGCCACGAAAACCCATGCTTGCGATATTGTCTAGATCTTCAATATGCGTCAGTTTACTGGTTGCATGGCGCTCGAAGGCTTCTAGCGCGTCCTCGCTGTCCATGCCCACACCGTTATCCGTAATCTGGAGTCGTTTGACGCCACCGCCCAAAGTGTCAATACTGATAATACTTGCCGCAGCATCGAGAGCGTTTTCACAGAGTTCCTTAACGACAGAAGCTGGTCTTTCGACTACCTCACCTGCCGCTATACTATTAGCCGTAACTTGATCTAAACGCTTAATTTTTCCCACTAAATTTTCTTAGCCTCCTTAATCAGTGCATCCAGACGATTTAATGCGTCAAGCGGTGAAAGTTCCTCAATGCGCAGAGCTCTAAGCTCATCAATAAGCTCGTTGTAGCGACCATACTGCATTTGCGCGGTGAATAAATTCTGTTCGCCAGGCATTGCCTCTGAGCGCTTTTTGGTGCGCAATTTCTTTTTATTTTCGTTAACTGCTTCTAAAGTCGCAAGCAATTCCTTGGCCCGCTGCAGGATGCTTTGTGGTATACCAGCAAGCTTAGCCACTTCGATGCCATAGCTTTCATCTGCTCCACCTTCGGCAATCTTATGTAAGAAGTAAACATCTTCCCCTTCTTGCTTCACGGTCACATGCACATTAAATATCCCATCATTTAACTCACTTAAATCAGTCAATTCATGGAAGTGTGTGGCAAAAAGTGTTCTCGCACCTAAAACTGCCTTCTCAGCGACATATTCAATAGTAGCCCAGGCGATAGATAAGCCATCGAAGGTTGAAGTTCCTCGTCCAATTTCGTCCAAAATAACGAGACTCTTGGGCGTCGCTTGGTCAATGATATAAGCAAGCTCTTTCATTTCAACCATGAAAGTTGATTCGCCAGAACCTAAATCATCCGATGCGCCAATGCGTGTAAATATTTGGTCAACTAAGCCTAATTGTGCTTCTATAGCCGGTACAAAACTGCCCATCTGAGCCATAAGAGAAATTAAGGCTATCTGGCGCATGTAGGTAGATTTACCACCCATATTAGGGCCGGTAATGATCGCTAAACGTCTTTCCTCACCATTCATTTGGCAATCGTTAGGTACAAACGCGCCTTTTGACAGCAATCTTTCTACAACAGGGTGGCGGCCATCTTTTATGTACAATTGATTTGAATTGTCGATATTTGGACGACAATAGTTTTCTCGATCAGCTAGCTCCGCTAATGACTGAAATGCATCCAATTCAGCTAAGGCATTGGCGCTCTGCGCAAGTAATAGTTCTTCCGCTTTTACTTGTTCACGCAACGCGCTAAACACTTCGTATTCCATTTGGACCAAGCGTTGTTGAGCAGACAGAATAGAATCTTCCATTTGCTTCAGTTCTTCGGTAATGAAGCGTTCAGCATTAACTAGCGTTTGTTTACGAACAAAATGTTCAGGTACTTGGTCAAGGTAGGATCTGGTCACTTCCAAGTAGTAACCAAACACTTTATTGTAAGCAAGTTTTAAATTCTTGATACCGCTTGCCTCACGTTCCCGTTCTTCGAGGTCAAGTAGCCATTTTTTGCCACCCTTAGCCAAATCCTTTAACGCGTCTAGTTCCTGGTTGTAACCGTGAAGAATTAAGCCACCCTCTTTTAATGAAAGTGGTGCATCTTCGGAAATAGCAGAACGTATCAAAGTACATAATTCTGGAAAATCTTGTAATCGACTTAATAAATCCCTCAACGCAACGCTCTGTACATTGGCTAAACGCCCACGTAAACTCGGAATTTTTTCTAGGGATTGGCAGAGGGTGAGAAGTTCACGAGCATTCAGTTGCGCACGACTCAACTTGCCAATCAGACGCGATAAGTCATGTAAACCACCTAAGATATCGCGCAATTCTTGCCGTAAAATGAACTGTTCCTTTAATTCAGCTACGGCTTCTTGGCGCGCAAGAATATCCGCTTGATTAAGCAAAGCTTGTTCAATCCAGGAACGCAGTTTTCTTTGTCCCATAGCTGATTTAGTCTTGTCCATGAGCCAGAGTAAGGAGCCGTACTTTTTGCCATCACGCATATTAGCAGTAAGTTCAAGATGACGGCGGCTATTCGGGTCAATGGCCAGATAGTTTTCTGTTTGATAGACCTGCGGCTGCTTTAGGTTGGACGGAACGCCATGTTGTGTTTCGTCAATATAATTGACGAGGCCCGCCACGGCTTCAGGCCACAGCACCGTACTGGCTTGTTCGGCCATCACCTCGGCCAAACGCTCTTTGTGAGCACTTGGATTAAAGTACGAATCGGGTTTAACGGTGTATAAAATTGCGACATTGCTTTCAAGCTTATTTTGCATCAGTTCGGCAAAACTCTGATTGCAAATGATTTCCGATGCCTGATACCTGGCCAATTCCTCTGCTAACTTCGCTTCAGTAGCACCTGTTGCAATCGCCGTACAAAAGAAATCTCCTGTGCTTATGTCCACCGCTGATAGACCAAAATAGCGTCCTACTGCATAAATAGCTAGTAAGTAATTGTGTTTACCTTCATCAAGGTTATCCGTATTGGTCACAGTGCCTGGAGTCACAATGCGCACTATGCCGCGATCAACTAAACCCTTCGTCGTCGCTGGGTCTTGTAACTGTTCGGAGATGGCAACTTTGTAGTTCTTCTGAACTAGCTTATTAATGTAATTTTCAGCTGCGTGGAAGGGTACACCACACATGGGCGCGCGTTCCTCTTGACCGCAATCACGTGAAGTAAGAGCAATTTCTAGTTCGGCTGATGCGATAATAGCATCGTCAAAAAACATCTCATAAAAATCACCAAGCCGAAAAAAGAGCAGACAATCAGGTTGTTC
Organism: uncultured Oscillospiraceae bacterium; assembly: GCA_964574395.1. Lineage (GTDB taxonomy): Bacteria > Bacillota > Clostridia > Saccharofermentanales > Fastidiosipilaceae > JAXGQD01. The sequence continues at coordinate 9,983 of CAZNNL010000010.1, forward strand.
TTCCTTCTGTTTAACGTATTGTTTCATCATGGGACTAAGTGTCTCCATGTTGATTTGAGAAAGTTTTTCTCGCGGGAGCGTTCTCACAAGTATAATTCCTCTAGCTCAGCATTTAATGAGAATGTTTTGGCTTCCGTTATTTTAACACGACAGAATTTTCCTTCCAGCCAATTGCCAAGCTCCACCTCGTTATACTGCCTCAATCCGTATTTACTTCTTAGTTCTTCTGAGATAGTGAAATTAATCAGATGAAAGTCGGATGCTCTACCAGTGAACCTTTGCTCTAAGTGGTCGCTGACGCCTTCGATTAAGACCTCGAAGCTCTTACCCAAGCGTGCTTGATTGGCGCGTAGGCTATTTTCATTTTGAAGGTCTACCAAACGTCCGAAACGCTCTGTCATCACTTCTTCATTTACTTGCTCATCTAAAAGTGCTGCGGGCGTACCGTGTCTTGGTGAATACTGGAACGTGAAAGCAGAATCAAAACCAACTTCCTCTACAACACGCAGTGTTGCGTTGAAGTCATCTTCCGTCTCGCCCGGGAATCCAACAATTATATCCGTTGTCAATGATATCTCAGGAAGGCGTTTTTTCGCTTCAGAAACAATGTTCAAATATTGCTCGCTGTCATAATGACGATTCATTTTCTTAAGAATCCTGTCACTTCCAGATTGCATAGGCAGGTGCAGATGGCGCTCAATTTGTGGATAAGCAGCCATCACATCTAATAGCTCGAGCGAGATATCCTTAGGGTGTGATGTCATGAAGCGCACTCTTCTAATACTAGTCTCTGTGCAGATACGTCTTAAGAGTCCGGCAAAAGAACAGCTTGTTTCAGAATGGTTTTTGCCATCTGTACCATAAGAATTCACATTCTGGCCTAAAAGCATGACTTCGCCAAACCCTTCCTCATGTAGCTGCTTTACCTCACGTATGATATCCTCCGCCTTCCTGCTTCTTTCTCGTCCTCGCGTATACGGCACGATACAGTAGGTGCAGAAATTGTTGCAACCGTACATAATGGTGACAAGCGCACGATGCTTGCGTTCGTGTACGACACTTAAGCCTTCAACAATGACATCCTCATTGCTGATGTCATAAACTTTCCGGCTTCCAGATAGACGTCTTAACATCAGCTCGCCTAAACGATAAATATCCTCTGGTCCAAACATCAGGTCAACAAAAGGATAGGATTGCTTAACCTTTTCAACATGCTCGTCGATTTTCATCATGCAGCCACAAACGGCGACCAGCATATCTTTATTGCTGCTGCGCTGTTTTTTAGTTCTTCCGAGATGCCCAAAGAATTTTTGGTCAGCATTTTCTCGAATACTACAGGTGTTAAAAATTAGGAAGTCGGCATTTTCCCACGAATCAGCAGCGACAAAACCCATGTCTTCAATCTGAGCAGCCAATGTTTCTGAATCATGGTCATTTAACTGGCATCCAAAGGTTTGAATGAAGTACGTTTTTTGCATGGGGTGCAGGTCTCTTACTTGTTTACGGTACTCCGCTTGCACTTCCATTACTTCAGGTAAAATTGTTTGAATGTTTTCTTGCGTTGTTCTCACGTTATACTACTTTCTAATGCTATTAACTGGCAAAACCACCATCAACAGCGAAATCTTGACATGTTATAAATGAGGCTTCTTCAGATGCTAGGAAAGCAACTGCTGCAGCCACCTCTTCCGGTCTTCCCAACCTTGATAATGGCGTTTGATCAATAAGGCTCTGCACATCTGAATCGGACAATTGTTTATTCATTTTCCCGTTTATTACACCTGGGCAAACACAATTTACCCTTATGCCAGAAGGTCCTAGTTCTTTACCCAGCGCTTTGGTAAACCCTATCAAACCCGCTTTGGACGCAGAATAGGCTACTTCAAATGAAGCACCCACTTGGCCCCAAACCGAGGAAATGTTGATAATGCTACCACCTCTGCGATTAAGCATTTGCGGGATAAAGGCGCGACTCAAACGGTAGACAGGCGTTAGGTTGATATTTTGGACTTCTTGCCACTCCTCTTCACTTAGTTCTGTGAGTAGCTTTTGGCTGGCGATTCCAGCATTGTTAACTAGACAATCTACCGTTTTGAAATCCTTTAGAACAGCTTTCGCAAAGCTCTCACATTCGGTAGGATTGCCAAGATCCAAACTATAAGCTTTAATCTTTAGTTTGTAGTGTTTTAATTCATTTACTAGCTCTACAGCGGCATCCATATGCCGGTGTGCCTGCAAAGCGAGATTCCAGCCTTCTTTTGCCATACGCATAGCAATAGCGCGACCAATGTCGCCTGAAGCCCCCGTAATCACGGCGGTTTTCGTAATTCTTTCTGGTTCATTCATGATAATTTGAAACATCAATCTATTTTAGCGACAATTCGTCTTCTAAACAAGCGGGGATAGATGAAAGGAGAGGCAATCAAGCCCCTCCTTCGTATCTAACTAAGATTATTTTGTAAAGCATGCAGCTTAATGGTATTCCTTATGATAGGCGCTTTAGCCACTACAGGGGTGTCCATCAGTACACACTTCACTGTTTTGACTTGGGTCTTTCATACACAGATGCACAGCAGTTGTTTTAAAAGCCAACGGTAAAGCCAAAATATTAGGATTAGGACCAACAAATTTCCTGCAAGCATCTTCTAGCGCTTCTTCAATTGTTGCTCTCGTTTTCAAACCCATACCTCTGGCATAACCTGGTTCTTGGGCACCGACCAAGTAGATTGCACTTGTATTTTTTTCAGCAATGTGACCACAACTAATCATGGAGAAACCATGGAAAGGGTGGAAAGCATTGGCAAAACGATATTGTCTGATATATTCCTCATTGGTAGCATAATACTCACCTAAACGGTTCATGTCAGGCAGAACGTTCATTTTGTCATGCTGGAAATCATCGTACATTTCGCGAATATATGGCCACATAGGATCGTTAAAGTAACCATTACATAACGAGGCACAGATAATGACGCAATTATCGCTCATAACACGTTTGTGACGAATAACTTGAGCAGATAGCGCTTGCATTAGCATGATGGGGTTTGTGCCCATACCGTCAGCGTAATGAAAAAACTGGGGCATACCAAACACCATGACGTCGTATTTCTTTTCTACTACTTATGCTATGCTTTTAGCAAATAAATTATTGAGGTATTTTATGAAAAAACAGCATATTTTAGTTATTGACGGACAAGGTGGAAAACTTGGCGCACAACTCATATCTATCTTGAAATCTGAATTGCAAAACACTGAGATTATTGCTGTTGGTACTAACGGGATAGCTTCATCTAATATGATGAAAGCAGGACCTAGTTATGCTGCAACCGGAGAAAATGCAGTTATTGTGGCTTGTCGTAAAGCTGATATCATTGTCGGTCCAATAGGAATAGTTATCGCAGATTCGTTACAAGGAGAACTTACACCTAAAATGGCTTTAGCAATCGCTCAAGCAGACGCTCACCGTGTATTAATTCCAGTAAATCGTTGTAATAATTTTGTGGCAGGATTGCAATTCCAAGCTGTCTCTGAGTTAATAGATTCTGCAATAATGAAAATTAATAAATTAGTTTCTGAGTCGTGTGATTAACAGTTATTTAGTAATTTGTGTACTGGTGTTCTTGTGCTAGAATAGTTTCAGCGTAAACAGCAGTTTACAGTCCTCTTTTTTCGTTCAGTCGTTATTGTAGATATCAGTAGGTATCGACCTGCGCATAAGCGTGGCCGATATTTTTTGGAGTAGAAAATGAAAAACATGAATCAAACGAAAAAAATTACCATTGCTGCAATTAGCTTAGCCTTATGTATGCTACTGCCATTTTTGACTGGACAAATACCACAATTTGGCCAAGCGTTAGCTCCCATGCATATACCTGTCTTGCTTTGCGGCTTTTTAATTGGTGGACCCTGGGCTGCTGCTGTTGGTTTTATTGCACCTTTGTTGCGTAATTTATTGTTCGGTATGCCACCTTTCTTCCCTGCCGCTATTTCGATGTCATTTGAAATGACCACCTATGGTCTAATTGCAGGATTAGTATATAGATCTCTTCCTAAAAAAGTGACATCAGTATTCGTTTCCTTGATAACAGCAATGCTGGCTGGCCGGATCGTCTGGGGTATTGCACGTTATATTCTTTCCTTTATTGCTGGTCCCGCTTTCTCATTTGAGATGTTTTTAGCTGGCGCCTTTTTAACCGCTGTTCCAGGTATAATCTTGCACATTATTCTAATCCCTGTAATTGTCATCGCTCTTCAAAAAGCGAAACTTATGGAAAGCTAATCACCGTTTCTCGTTATATTTTTCTGTCGTGCCAAATTAGTCGCAAATTTGGCGCCCACGACCCGCGGATTCGGAGACAAAACTTTCACAGCTAGCCTTAAATGCAGAAGTTCGATAGAATTTATACATTATTCTCAGGAGGCTTTACATGATCAAGATTAACCAAAACTATTTAGATTTAGAAAAATCCTACTTGTTTACAGATATTGCGAGAAAAGTGCAAGAATTTAGCGAAACTAAACCAGAGCTAAGTATTATCCGCTTAGGGATTGGTGATGTAACGCTTCCGCTTCCGGAAGTTGTCATCACGGCACTAAAGAAAGCGACAGATGACCAATCTAACGCGGAAACATTCCACGGCTATGGTCCCGAACAAGGTTATGCTTGGCTTAGGGAAAAGATTGCAGCGCAAGACTTTCAAGCGCATGGATTAAACATCAACGCAGAAGATATTTTTGTTAGCGACGGTGCCAAATGTGATACCGGAAACTTTTTAGACATTCTTGGTGAAGATATTACTGTAGCTGTTGCGGATCCAGTTTATCCTGTCTACGTTGATACGAACATCATGGTTGGTAGAAAATCCAAAATTACGAAACTTCCCTCAACAAAGGAAACAGGTTTCATGCCTAAGCCACCAAGTGAAGCTTATGATTTAATTTACCTATGCTCACCTAACAACCCAACGGGTGCAGTTGCGAGTCGTGAAGAACTGCAAGCATGGGTTGATTACGCTCTAAAACACAAATCGCTCATTCTTTTCGATGCTGCTTACGAAGCGTTTATTCGTAATGATGCACCACGTAGCATTTATGAAATACCTGGTGCAAATAAGTGTGCAGTTGAGTTCAGAAGCTATTCTAAAACAGCAGGTTTCACAGGTATGCGTTGTGGATATACTGTAATACCTAAAGAACTAACCATCGCTGATGAAGCTGGAAATGCAGTTGAATTACACGGACTCTGGTCTAGAAGACAAACCACAAAATTTAACGGAGCTTCATACATCATACAAAGAGCTGCTGAGGCACTCTACACCCCTGAAGGTCAAGCACAGTGTAAAGCAAATATTGACTATTACTTAAGCAACGCAGCCCTTCTCAAAGCAGGACTAACAGAATTGGGTTATACCTGTAGTGGTGGTGAAAACTCGCCCTATGTATGGGTGGAAGTACCTGAAGGCTATGATTCTTGGTCATTCTTCGATTATCTATTGCGCGAATTCTCGCTTGTTACAACTCCTGGTTCTGGTTTTGGAGCACATGGTGAAGGCTACATTCGTTTATCAGCATTCTGCTCTAAAGACGCTGCTACTACTGCTGTTGAACGCTTTAGATCACGCTCAGAGAAAAAATAATAACATGACACTATAATCAAAAAAGCCGTCAATAACGAAATATTGTCGGCTTATTCATATCCTCAATCAAAATCTTTTTTCTACAAAGAATCAACAAACTCCTTGAACAAAAACTCAGTGTCCTCAGGGCCTGGGTTTGCTTCCGGGTGGAATTGTACAGCAGAGATGTTTTTCCCAGGCATATGGAAGCCTTCAACAGTCTCGTCATGTACGCTTTCGAAGCTCACTTCTGCACCGCTGCGTTTGAGGCTTTCACGCACAACAACATAACCGTGGTTCTGCGAAGTGATGAATAGGCGCTTATCGGCCACTCTTCTTACGGGATGGTTTTCTCCGCGATGACCAAATTTCATTTTTTCGGTCTCTGCCCCTAAGGCAAGTGCGAGCAGCTGATGCCCTAAACAGATTGCGAAAATGGGCACATTAGATGCAAGAAGCTTTTTGATTTCAGCAATCTCAGCTGCACAAGCACGTGGGTCGCCAGGTCCATTGGCCAAGAATACACCGTCTGGATTCAATTCAAGCACTTGTTCTGCGCTGGTGTTGTATGGCAAAACTGTCACACGGCAGCCCAATTGCGCAAAATGCTCCGCCATCGCACGTTTTGAACCATAATCGAGCAGGGCGATATGTTTTCCATTAGCAGTATTCTGAGGGCCAATTTCGATGCGTTCTTTTGTGCTGACTAAAGGTACCTGCTTTGGCATAGTCCAAGCGCGAATTTTATTAAGCACTTCTACTTTGTCGAAGTCTCCGAAACAAATCTTACCGTTCATGCTGCCGCTCTCACGTAAGTGAAAAGTTAAAGCTCTAGTATCCACGCCATAGATGCCAGGCACCTTGTTTTCTTTAAGCCAGTCATTGATGCTTAGGTCAGCCCTTGGATCCATGCTGCCTTCGTGAAACTGTCTTACCAGAACAGCGGATAGGTGTAGCTTATCCGACTGCATCTGTTCCTTGAAAACACCGTGATTACCAAGTTCTGGAAAGGTCAAAACAACTGCTTGTCCACCATAGCTTGGGTCAGATAAGGTCTCTGTATAGCCACCAGGAGCTGTGGTAAAAACCACTTCACACAAGACGTCACGGATTGCACCAAAACCAAAGCCGTCAAAGGTGCTACCGTCAGCAAGGACAAGACAAGCCGCAAGCTTTTCTTTATGCATCATCATTTATATGCCTCCTTCGTCTGGCAAAAGCGAATCTACAAAATAGGCTGGATCAAAGTCCACTAAGTCTTCTGCCCCTTCACCCAAACCTGCGAAATAAATAGGGACTTTAACTAAATCAGCTACAGCCAAAGTGACGCCACCTTTTGCGTTGCCATCTAGTTTAGTAATAATCAGGCCACTTAAATCAACGATTTTGGAGAAGGCTTCTGCTTGCAATAAAGCGTTTTGACCAGTTGTTGCATCGATCACGAGCATGGTTTCAACTTTGGTGTTTGGGGCGGCTTTGTCGATGATGCGTCGCATTTTGCCAAGCTCGTCCATCAAATTTTGTTTATTGTGAAGTCTTCCGGCTGTATCAATTAGTAGTAGCTCTGTCTTTCTAGCTACGGCAGCCTGAACGGCGTCGAAAACCACCGCTGCTGGGTCTGCTCCCGCTTTATGAGCGACGACTTCGGTTCCGCTTATATTCGCCCAATGGCTAAGTTGTTCAATGGCTGCTGCTCTGAATGTGTCAGCTGCCGCGACTAAGACTTTGTAGCCTTGGTTTTTATAACACATGGCTAGTTTGCCTACGGTGGTCGTTTTGCCAGTACCATTAACGCCAACCATAAAAATGACTTGTAAGTGACCGCGTTCAGGTGTGAACTCTTGTTTTTCCCCCAAGAGACTGAGCATACTAGTCTTCAGGACTTGACGGATGTGGTTTTTGTCCTTGTTTCGATTGCGTCTTAGATCTTCACGTAATTCGCCAAGAATGCGTTCGGTGGTAGCTTGCCCCATATCTGCCTGAATAAAGAGCATTTCAAGTTCTTCAATCAGCTCATTGTCGTCACCGGTAAATACAGCTTGAATCTGCGCAAGACCTTGATTAAAAAAATCGCGCGTCTTCGTCAAGCCTTCTTTAAATTTATCAAATAAACCCATTGCTTAATCTCCAAGTGCTAATGAAAGGATGCGTGAAACACCCAGTTCTTGCATGGTCACCCCATAAATGCTGTCAGCAGCTTCCATTGTACCTTTGCGGTGCGTGACTAGGATAAACTGCGAATTATCAGCATAGTTCTTAATATAATCCGTAAATCTAAACACATTACTATCGTCCAAGGCCGCCTCAATTTCGTCTAGCACACAAAAGGGTGTAGGACGAAGTTTAAGTATGGCAAAAAGAAGCGCTATCGCCGCAAGCGACCGCTCACCACCACTGAGCAGGAGCATGTTCTGGAGTTTTTTACCAGGAGGGGATGCTTTGATTTCAATGTCACCTTCCAAGATGTCCTTGTTGGGCTCCAGATTAATCTCGGCCTTACCACCACCAAACAATTCGCGGAACACCAACTGAAAATTCTCATTAATTTTGGCAAAATTTTCACTAAATTGCTGACGCATGACCAAGGTCAACTCATTCACGAGCTGGTCAAGCTGGGCCTTAGCTTGCAATATGTCTTCTTCTTGTTTTTTCAAGAAAGTATAGCGTTCATCGAGTAATTGATAATCTTCCACGGCATTGACGTTGACTGCACCTAGTGTACGGATAGACTGTTTCAGTGCTTGCACTTTTGGTCCAGCCACGCTGGTCTGAAGGTTTTCGTCGCGATATTGTGAGGCATTGTCATAAGTCAGGTTATAGTTTTCCCAGAGTTTATTGCGTAGTTCATCTACTTGCAAACTAAGTTGTTCTGTGCGACTATCGAGACGATTTTTTTCAAGTTCTAATGCATTGAGCTGGGTGCTTTGCGCCCTCAAGGTATCAAAAAGGCTCGCCGAGCGCTGATCCAAGTCTTGCTGTTCTTCTTCCCATTGAATTAATGTTTGTTCTTCTGAACCCGCTTTCATTGACAATTGGCGCAAGGCTTCTTCAGCATTAGCCAGCTCTTGTTCAATAGACAAATCCAATGCTTGAAGGTTTTTCAGTGCTTCTTCAAAGCTTGCAAATTGCTGATCCAAACGTTCTTCTTCAGTGAGAATTCGCGTATCAATACTCCGTTCGGCTTGAAACTTTTGATACAAAACTTGATAGGCAGAATCTGCTCTGGCCAAATCGTCACGCAAAGTCTCCCTCTGCGCTGCGTACGCACTATTGCGTTCGTCTTGGTCTTTTATTTGTTTTTCAATTTGCTTTATTTCTTCAAGTTTGGCGTTCTCTTGTTCAGCGAGTTTACTTAAATCATCCCCGCTACCAAGCTCTTGTCCTTTGAGTTGCTCAATACGCACTTGCAACTGAGTAATTGCCTCATTGGTTCTCTTAACGCGTGCTTGCATCTGCTCCGTTTGTGCCTCTTGGAACGCTAGATTCTGCTTCAAAAGAAGTGCGGATTGCGCAGCTGCCTCTAAAGCGCTACCCTCGGTTTTCAGTGCTTGCATGGTCTGCTCTATTTTTTTCTCGGTTTGTGGCAAGAGTTTTTCGAAACGCTTGTACTGCTCCAAGGCTTCAGCCAATAAACGCTTACGACTCAGAATACTGCTCTGATTCTTATATTGCCCTCCAGTCATTGCACCGCCAGGGTTAATGACTTCGCCTTCCAAAGTAACGATTTTTAAACTCTGGCCAAATTCCTGGGCCAAACGAGTCGCAGCTGCTAAATCAGGACTAATCACGGTGCGCGCTAGTAAAAGTTCCACGGCTGCCGCTACTTCTGGTGGGTACGTGAGAAGTTCATGGGCTAGACCAAGGAAGTCCTGACCACGGTTTTTATCCAGTCTACGTATGACATCATTGGCTAGATAGCGTGGTTTCACGCGTGTTAATGGCAAAAAGGTCGCCCTACCCTTGCGCTCCGTCTTCAAGACCGCAATTAGCTGAGAAGCTGTTTTCTCATCATCAACCACAACATTTTGGATACCTGCTCCCAAAGCTGTTTCAAGAGCGCGTTCGTAGTCACTAGGAACATTGACTAAGCTACCAATGCTACCTTTAACAGAAGTCGAAAAGCGCTTCTCATTTTTAGCGAAATCCAAGATAAATTTAACCGCTTCGTTGTAGCCTTCCATGCTTTGCTGCATTTCGCGCAAAGTATCAAGCTTATAACCAAGTTGATCTAGTTGTTGCACTTGCGTATTGTAAGTTGATTGTAGGTCTGCTAACGCGTGTTTTGACTTAGCAAGTTGTTCTTCAAGTTTCAATAAGCCATTTTGTTCATTTTCATCTTGAGCTTTAAGGAGCTTAAGCTTTTCTGAAAGCTCTGTATGCTCTTTTTCAATCTCTTGAAGCTCTTTTTGATGATTAGATACTTGCTCAGCGGCTTCCTTAAGCAGGTGGCTTAGCTGCTCACCCGCTATGAGATTTTGTGATTTAGCACTGCGCAAATCTAAAAGCTGATTCTGCGCCAAACTCAACGCGTCACGAAGACCGTCTTGTTCTTTGAGTTTTTCTTGAACATCGGTTGAAAACTCAGCCAGAGCGACTGTCTTTTCATCCCACAATTGCTTGGCTTGATCTAGCAGAGCTTCATCTTCTTTGGCTTGCGTTTTTCTTACTTCAAGCTCATTTTGCAAAGCGCTCTTCTGCTCATCAATCTGCAGCATTCCGCTCTGCTTACTATTTTGTTCAAGTCTGTTTTGATCTTTTTGATTTTTTAGTTCCGCAACCTGGGCAAGTGCCGCTTCACGTTCTTGATTGCGTAAGTCTTTATTATGTCTTGCTTCCTGAAGTTTATTTGTTAAGACTTCTAAACGCGCACGAATTTGTCTGTGATTGTCCTCAAGTTTTAAACTTTCCTGCATGGCTTCTTCAGCCTCGACAGTAACATTTTCTAAATTCGCTTTTTGTTCTTTCAGTTGTGCGCTTTTGGTATCAATCGTATGTAGTGTTAATGCAACTTCAATATGCTTTAGTTCCTCATACCAAACTAAATATTGTTGTGCTTGTTCTGCCTGTTTCTTTAATGGCAAAAGCTGGCCACTAAGCTCACTCAAAATATCATTCACGCGGGTAAGATTGCTTTCTGTCTGCTCCAGTTTTCTAACCGCTTCATCTCTTCTTGTTTTATATTTCTGGATACCTGAGGCTTCCTCAAATACTTTACGTCTATCTTCAGACTTTGTACTTAGAATTTCATCTACACGCCCCTGTCCAATGATGGAATAACCATCACGCCCCAGTCCCGTGTCCATAAACAAGTTGTGAATATCTTTTAATCGACAAGCATTTTGATTGATTAAGTAATTACTTTCACCAGAACGATATAAACGTCTGGTGATGGCAACCTCACTGTATTCAATAGGAAGTTTTCCATCAGCATTATCAATCAGCATCGTTACTTCGGCAAAACCAAGCGGCCTACGCGTATTTGTTCCGGCAAAAATGACATCTTCCATCTTCCCGCCGCGCAATGCTCTGGCACTTTGTTCGCCCAAAACCCAACGAATCGCATCTGTTACATTCGATTTACCGCTTCCATTTGGTCCAACAATAGCCGTCACGCCCGGATGGAAAAGTATCAGGGTGCGATCGGTAAACGACTTAAAGCCTTGTATCTCGAGTGATTTGAGGTGCATGTTGACCTTTCAGACTGTTTTTTTGATGAATACATGTCTCCATCCAAGCGAAAATTATAACATATTGAGCAGTTGCTTGGCGGCTTGCTGCTCTGCTTGTTTTTTTGTACCACCACTACCTTCGGCTGTCATATTACCCAAGGTAACACGGGCAGTATAATGCTGTTTATGTACTGGACCAGTGCTAGAAATAATCTTGAATTCTATTTTTTCTTGCTCTTTTAGTGACTGTGCATATTCGAGCAATTGTGTTTTATAGTCACTAGATAGTTTGCCCGCCAAAGCCAAGCTTATGTAAGGCGACATAAGTTTGAGCACACTATGTTTCGCTACTAGAAAACCAGCCTCCACATAAATCGCAGCAAAAACGGCTTCCAATGCATCAGCTAAAATAGAGGGCTTTTCTCTACCACCATCCTGTATTTCACCATTGCCAAGTTGAAGGTAATCGGCCAAGCCAATTTTCTCGGCACAATCTGCCAAGGATTCCTCGCACACAACAGCTGCACGCAGCTTCGTCATTTGTCCTTCACTTAATGCAGGTAGTGTTTCGTATGCTGCTGCTGCGACACTTAGCCCAAGAACCGAGTCGCCTAAGAACTCCAAACGCTGGTTGTTTTCTAAAGTAAGTTCTGAGCGCTCGTGTGTAAAACTACGATGTGTCAAGGCGACAATTAATAGCGAACGGTCTTCGAACTGATAATCAAGCACTTTTTCTAGAACTGATAAATCAGCTTCTTGGCGGTAGAGCATTGTCACTAGATTTTCGTCCATGTATAGCTCCTTTTATTCAATATACGAAAAAAGGCGAAGCTTTACGCGTTCGCCTTAAATTTAAAGCAATCTTATATTTAGATGTTCTTTTTAATGAAGTCGACTGCATCACCAACTGTTTTGATTTTTTCTGCTTCTTCATCGGGAATGCTCATGCCAAATTCTTGTTCCATGGCCATAACTAATTCAACGATATCTAAAGAGTCAGCGTTCAAGTCATCTGTAAAATTAGATTCCATCGTAATTTCATCAGCGTCAGTGCCTAATTGCTCGACTAGAATATTTGTGATTTTTTCAAATATTAGTTCTTCCTTCATTTCTATAACCTCCGTTAGTTACATTGTTATTCTGTTAACAGTTTGTAGTATAGCTTCAAGCCCTTGTCAAGTGATTATTGAAAATTCGTTTGATTTAAGAGATTACTTGAAACATGGTTAGCATAACGACTATTGCTTTGATTGTCAAACCTATATTAATCATCGAAACTTAGTAATGAACTATTGTTTTTTAAATACTGGTATCCAGATACTAAAGCGAGTACAACAGCGACTAGCATTGAGATATCGCCTAAATAGCTCAAATACTTGAAATATGGGCTCCAAGCGACAGGGACAATGGCTAAAAATGCCATTTCAACCATAATAATCAGCACAGCAACGATTTGCGAAACAGTCTTAGCTTTACCCAAATTGTTCGCAGCGATTACGTGCTGCTTCTCTGCACCAAGCATTCTTACACCAGTAACCACAAAATCTCTAAATAAAAAGACTATAGGAACAATTGCATGCAATCTATTCAATTGCACTAAGGCGATAGTGACAGACAGAATCAGCAGTTTATCCGCGATCGGATCAAGAAACTTACCAAAATTACTAACAAGATTTTGGCTGCGAGCGATTTTGCCATCATAATAATCCGTCAACGAAGCGATAGAAAATATAATCAGCGCTATTAACATCCCATATGTGCTAACAAATGCATTCCAGGCTGATGTCTCAGCGAGGAAAGGTAGCGGTAGCATGAACACAAGAACGAAAGGCACCAAGATGATGCGTATAATCGTCAATTTATTCGGTAAGTTCACTTTCACATACTCCAATCAAATCGTATGCTTGTGTCTCAATGAAGCGCACCGGGTAGATTTCACCCAATTTCGCTTCACCCTGTTCAAACAATACGTAACACAATGTATCAATTTCAGGAGCTTGGGCGAACGATCTCCCAGTATAGAAAATACCGTCTTCAGCGACTCCCTCAATTAACACGTCTTGTGTATCCCCCAAGATAGCTTTGATTTTACTTTCATGTATGCCTTGTTGCAAGCGCATCACTTGATCATAACGATTTTGAGCGATTTCAGGATCTACAGTATCTTTCATAGTAGCCGCTGACGTCCCCTCTTCTGGAGAAAACACGAAGCAACCTAAGTGGTCAAACTGCAATTCGTCAATGAATGCAAGTAATTCTTGATAATCCTCGTCTGTTTCCCCGGGAAAACCAACCATGACTGTGGTTCTAAGGCTAACGTCTGGCAAATAACGACGAATTCTGGCAAAAGTTTCTCTTAATCTCGAAGCTCTGTCTGCCCGATACATGCTTTTTAGAACGGCATCTGAAGCATGTTGAATCGGCAAATCAATGTAATGCACGATATTTGGATGAGAAGCCATAACTTCTAAGACCTCATCAGTCATTCCATCTGCATAAGCATACAAGAAACGGATACGTGGAACTTGTAGTTCCGCAATCTTTCTAAGCAAGTCAGCAAATTTACGTTCTTGATATATATCTAAGCCGTAAGACGTCGTATCTTGAGCGACTAAAACTAATTCTTTGACGCCAAGATCAATTAAATGCTGTGCCTCTGCGAGAATATCTTCCATCGGTCTCGATATCATATCTCCTCTAATACCTGGGATAGCACAATAGGCACAGTTATGACGACAGCCTTCTGACACTTTGAGATATGCATAATAAGGGCTACTTGGCTTGCGATTGCTATGCAAATGGGCAATGCGTTCCTTATTTAAATGGCTAGTCATTTGTATGGGCTGTGTTGCTGGTGCAGTACTTTCAACGAAAGCACTTTCATCTGTTTCGACCAATAGGGTATCTAAAGTCTGAACGATACTTTGATAATGTGATGTGCCAAGAATGGCATCAACTTCAGGTAGAGAGCTTTGGATGTCTTCTGCGTAGCGTTGTGCCAAACAACCAGTCACTAAAAGTTTCTTACATTGACCATTTGTTTTGTAATCTGCAGCATCCAAAATCGCCTCAATCGCTTCTTCTTTGGCAGACTGTATAAAGCCACAGGTATTCACAACAATTGCGCTTGCATCAGCTAAATTATCGGTTATTGGGTAGCCAGCTTCTTCTATTAAAGCAAGCATGTTTTCAGCATCAACTTGGTTTTTGGGACAGCCTAAAGATATTAAAGCTATTGGGGAATTTTTCAAAAGTTTTATTGACATGATTTATTGACTCATTTCGTATGCTAGATTTTGGAACTATTAAACATGCAAAAGTATAGCGTAAGCACGAAGTCCGTCAAGGATTATTTGATAGGAGTACCCATGCGCGGAAGCATTTCGTATGATTTTTTGTAAAAGCTTTTGGCGTGCTGGGCTATCCACAATCATTTCTTTTAGCGCAATTATTTCTGAAGAGAATTTGGCATCAAGATACTCTTTAACGGTTTCTGCATCGATTACAGATGAAGGGTGCTCCTCAGTGAATTTTTCCAAGACCTTCTTGTTAATACCAAGATTAGACATGCGCCTGCAAAAAGCGCTCACTGACTCTCTTTTAGCCCCAGTTCTGTGTCTCCAATAGGCGTCCAAAATTGCCGTATCTTTAATGTAACCATCTGCGTTTAAGCTAATCATTGCAGCTTTAATCACGCTAGAGTCGTAACCTTTACTTTGAAGTTTCTGAATAATCTTACCGCTCGTCTTAGCGCCATAGGAGATATACTCGATGGCGTCTGTGCGAGCGGCCTGTATTTGTAACTTATCGCTTAATGAATCCATTAGACTCTTAGCATTATAGATTGTCTAAATCTAATAAATCATCTATCAGATTTTTATCACTTTCAAAACTCTCGTCAATTCCATTATCCTCGATGGGTCCAGTGTACTCCGGCTCATCATCGACGGTATCGGCGAGCAATTTGTCACGCAGTTTTTGTTCAACTTCATCTGCAATTTCGGGATTCTCTTTTAGGAAAGTTTTAGCAGCTTCCCTACCTTGGCCTATTCTTTGATCACCGTAAGAGAACCAAGAACCACTTTTCACAATAATGTCATCTACGACAGCTAAATCCAGAATATTTCCAACTTTAGAAATGCCCTCACCATACATCAGATCAAATTCTGCTTCTTTAAATGGCGGTGCCATCTTATTCTTAACAATCTTTATCCGTGTACGGTTTCCGATTGCCTCAGTCCCATTACGTAAGGTCTCAATACGGCGCACATCCATTCTGATGGAAGCGTAAAATTTAAGCGCGATACCTCCGGTAGTAGTCTCCGGGTTTCCAAACATGACGCCAATCTTTTGGCGTAGTTGGTTGATAAAAATAAGGACAGTGTTGGATTTGTTGATAACTCCTGCCAATTTTCTTAGTGCTTGTGACATTAAGCGTGCTTGCACACCCATCGAAGAGTCACCCATGTCACCATCTATTTCTGCCTTAGGTACTAATGCCGCAACAGAGTCAACGACAACAACATCAACCGCGCCACTGCGAATCAATGCTTCGGTAATCTGTAAGGCCTGTTCTCCGTTATCCGGTTGAGAAACAATCAAGTTGTCAATATCTACCCCTAGCTTTTCAGCATAAACAGGATCTAAAGCATGTTCTGCGTCGATAAAAGCCGCGTAGCCATTGCGTTTTTGGGCTTCGGCAACAATGTGCAAAGCCACTGTCGTCTTACCTGATGATTCAGGACCGTAGATTTCTACGATTCGCCCGCGCGGTACACCGCCAATCCCTAAGGCAACGTCTAGTGACAAGGCACCCGTTGGGATGCTAGAAATACGTGCCGAGGTTTGATCCCCCAAGCGCATAACTGCGCCTTTACCACATTTCTTCTCTATTGCACTTAGAGCATTATCGAGTGCCTGCCTGCGCTCCGCACCTTCAATCTGCACTACTTCTTGATTTGACTTCGTTCCCTTTTTAACAGCCTTAGCCATACTTTACCCTCACAATTCCATAATAGAACAATTGTTTTCTTTTATTATAACAAAGCAATGTTTGCAGTCAAGCATCATTCGTACGACAAAATTCCGTAAAACTTCCGTTTATTCCGCATAGTCTTCCAGAATACTCAGCCTCAGGAAATTCTGCGCGTTTAAAGCGGCCTGCTGTTGAATTTTTAAACGATCTCCATTGAAGAAGAATTTTTCCACTCTGCATTTTTCCCGATTGGCAACAGCAATGTAAACCGTGCCAACTGGCTTGCCAGCTGTGCCTCCATCTGGACCGGCAACCCCGGTTATAGAGGCTGCATAATCAGATTTAAACTTGTTCATACAATGCATTGCCATGGCTTCAGCAACTTCCGCACTTACCGCACCATGTGCTTCTAGCATGGCCGGAGACACATCCAAAGTTTCGATTTTGGCAGAATTCGCATAACTTACAACAGATCCCAAGAAATATGCGGAGGCACCTGCGATGGCACCCATTTGAGAGCTCAGTAGACCTGCGGTACAGCTTTCGGCAAAAGACAGCGTAAGGCCATGCTGAAGACACAAATCCCCCAAGACTTGAGGCATCTTGCGCTCACCTATTTCATATATATACTGGGCAAGTTTTTCTTTAAAAGCACTTAGCATCTGTTCTGCCAAGTATGGTTCGCTACCTTCACGATATTTTTCCGTGATACGAAACATTACTTCACCGGTAGACGCATAAGGCGCCAAACTAGGATTTTCATGCCCATCTATTAGATCCTTAACAGCCGCTTCTGCAGAGGATTCACCAATACCGATTAACCTAATGTAGACATTTTTTATGCGATAAGAAATTGTTTGTAGTAGATAGCCCTGTACTTGTTCTCTCCACATGGGACGATTTTCATTTGGTGGTCCTGGCAAAAGGATAATACAACGCTTTTTCCCTTCATATTCAAACTCCATTATTGCCCCGGGAGCCGTACCATTCCTATTCTCAATCACTTGACCTGAGGTAGGTAATAATGCCTGCTTGTAGTTGCTGGCTGCGGCTTCGCGACCTATACGCCTAAAGTAGGTGCTGATTTTTTCAGCTTCGTAAGCATTCATTTCTAATGTAAGGCCAGCAACTTCTGCAGCACAAGCCATAGAAATATCGTCCGCTGTAGGTCCAAGCCCTCCACTCAAAACGACACAATCGCTGCGTTCTATCGCTTGTTTGATACAAGCCTTGAGGCGCGTAGGATTATCTCCACAACTCACCTGATAATAGGAGGAAATACCTAGATTGCTAAGTTGCTTGGCAAAATATGCAGCATTACTATCTACAATTTGGCCCATTAAAATCTCTGTACCAACCGTGAGAATCTCAGCGGTTTCAATGTTTATGCCAAAATTATTCTGCATGACTTTTTTACCTGTCTATATTACTCTTCAGTCTGATCTTCACTTAGACCTTGCCTAGTTTCCCATTGCAAGCGATTGATTAAAAGCTTTCGCGGCTTTGCCCCTTCGTGAGGCCCAATTATGCCAGCCAATTCCATAGAGTCTATTAAACGTGCCGCTCGAGGATAACCAATATTCATGCGCCTTTGCAGTATAGATACTGAAGCGTAACCTGCGTCCAGCAGCACACCGACAGCTTGATCAAACAACTCATCTTCCTGCGTATTATCTTTTCCGCTACCACTCGAGCTTAATGTTGATGTCATAATCGTCTCGGCGACAGATTCGTCAAAACCTGTGATTTCCTGCGCCGTGATGAAAGAAACAACTTTTTCAACTTCATGATCGGATAAGAAGGCACCTTGTCCACGCTTTGCTTTGGGTAAGTTTTGAGGGAAATAGAGCATGTCGCCCTTGCCCAGAAGCTTCTCTGCACCGCCCGTATCAATAATCGTTCTAGAGTCAACTTGAGAAGAAACAGCAAACGCTATCCTTGAGGGAATATTTGCTTTAATAACTCCAGTTATGACATCCACGGAAGGTCTTTGTGTTGCAATAATCAAATGGATACCAGCCGCACGTGCCATTGCTGTCAGTCTCGCTATAGAGTCTTCCACTTCATTAGGTGCAGTCATCATCAAGTCAGAAAGCTCATCGATTACCAGAAGAATCAGCGGCACTTTGGCTTGACCTTCCGCGACCATAGCTTCATTGTAGCCATTTAAATCACGTACACCTTTTTCGGCAAAAAGACCATACCGACGCGTCATTTCCAGCACAGCCCAATTAAGCGTATTAGCCGCCTTTTTCGGGTCTGTCACTACCGGTGCCAAAAGATGTGGAATGCCGTTATAAACGCTTAATTCGACGACTTTGGGATCAATCATTAACAATTTGACTTCATCAGGTTTGGCACGATATAAAATACTAATCAAAATCGAATTGATACAAACAGATTTACCTGAGCCTGTGGCACCCGCGATTAGCAAGTGTGGCATCTTCATCAAATCGCAAAGAATCGGAGCACCCGGAATATCCCTACCCAAAGCAACTGTTAACTTAGACTTGGCGTTTTGGAATTCATGCGATTCAATTAAACCACGAAGCGAAACCGGTGCGGTTTCTTTATTGGGTATTTCGATACCTATAGCAGATTTACCGGGAATTGGCGCTTCAATACGCACACCTACGGCAGCTAAGCTTAACGCAATATCATCTGAAAGACTGACAATTTTTGAGACCTTAACGCCGAGACCTGGCGTAAGCTCGAACCTAGTTATCGCTGGTCCGGTCGTGATGTTGATAACCTTCGCGTCAACACCAAAACTCTTGAGGGTTTCTTCTAATTTTTTGCCAAGCAACTGAACTTCTTGTGATTGTCTGCGCGTATTCGCATTAATGTTGGGCTGTAGAAGGCTAATAGGTGGCAATTTATAGGGTTTATCTTTTCGTTTGGGCACGTACTTCTTAACATCAGCATCAATATCGCCTTCGTTAGTCTGCTTTTTCTCCGCATTAACAGCAGCCTTTTCGCTAAGTTTGTCGCTACTGACCGACTTAGCCGCATGTGGATCAGCAAATTTCTCGCGGTCCAGACCATCAAATTTTCTGATGCTGGCTTCGCCATCCGCTTCATCTGTATCCAATTCGGGGCGATAGTAGGCTTCTTCGTCTTCATAGCTTTCTTGCAGTACTTCCGACAACTCAGCTTCTAAACTTTCGCTAAGATTGGGACGATTAGCGCTGCTGCTTAAAAATTCCGGAATGTGAAATGTATCATTGGATTTCGGCATGGCTTGTCCCAGTTCGGACATGAGGTCTAGAGGTTCTCTCGTTTTGCCAGCATCATACGATGAGATAGGAATACCAACGAAACCTTCCGGCTCCACTTGTTCTTTAAATGCAGAAGATGCATCCCACTCCGGATACTTGCTGAGTAAGCCCATCTCTTCCGGACTTAGATGCACGGCTCCCCCTTCCTCTACATCCGAGTAATTGTAAAAGCCCATGGTTCCGTCCGGGATAGGCGTTGTCATACTCAAATCGAGTTCGGCGAAATCGTCTTCGGGCTCATGCCCCAGCTCTGGATAAGCCTGCGCGATAGAAGTCTGACTAGTTGTAACAGGGACCTCTAAGTATTCCGAATCATCATAAGATCTTTCTTGCAGAAGTTTTCTCTGCTCAATACCCTCTTTAACACGCTGATTTAAATGCCCACCCATATCTTTGGCACGCGTCACAAAACGATTCATGACGGCACTAAGAGAAAGGTTTATGATGAGAACCATTTCAATGAGCACGGCAAAAACAAGCAGAATTACTGTCCCTACCTGTCCCAAGACACGCTGTAGTCCAAGACCCAAAAGGCCACCGAGCAAGCCGCCACATGCTTTGCCATTCAACAAGGGAATATCTTGAGGCTCTATACTCCCAGACCAGAGCACGGAAATAGCTTGGAATGCGCTATGTTCTTTAGTCTGCGATAAACTCGTCAATTTAAAGTCTTCGTAAGTAAAACTAAAAACCTGGATCATGGTCGATGCAAGAAGCAAGAGTATGAGAATGTGTTTAATACGATTTGAAGCCTGTTCATTCTTTTTTTCAATGAAATAGTCAATAGACATATACAGAAAAATGGGCGGCAAAGCATAAGCAGCGGCACCGAATAAGCCTTTTCCCATACCTAAGAACAATTGTCCAAGTATACCCGTTGTTCCTGCGTCGAAGTAATAAGCAAAAGCAAGAAAAAGCGCTAACGCCAAAAAGACAATCCCGTTTATATCATGCTTGTGACGCACAGAATTAGAGCTGAAATTTTTCTGTCTGCTCATAAGAGCTCCTTGTGCTTTTGAGCAGTTAAAAGAATTGCAATCACAGTTTTAGCATCTTCAATCCCACCATTTAAAACCATCTCAAATAACGTTTTAAAAGGAAACTTGATACTTGTTAAAAACTCACCTTCGTCTAAATTCACTTGACCGGGACGTAAATCGCGGGCGGAATACAGGTATAGCACTTCTGAATCGTAACCAGGGGTGGGGATAAATTGCCCTAAAAAAGTAATTTCCTCTGCGCGAAAACCAGTTTCTTCTTCGAGTTCACGTGCCGCACAAAGCATGGGATCCTCATGTGCTTCAAGTTTACCTGCGGGGATTTCTAAAAGTTCTTTTTGAACGGCTGTTCGGTATTGCTTTACCATGTAGCAATTACCTTCTGCATCTATTGGCAAAATGCCCGCTCCCCCATGGTGCAGAATAACTTCGCGCTCAGCAATGCTACCGTCAGGCAATTGAACCTGTCGTTTTATTAACTCAACAATCCGTCCTTTAAATATGCTTTGCTCTGAAATGGTTTGCTCTTTCAAGTTATTCCCCTCGTTAAACGTACTGTTTAACATTTTAACATCAAAACGATTTCGAAAAATTTCAAACAGATTACTAAAGCTCAGTTTCTGCTTTAAATGCCTTTACTGCTTGCACGGCAAGTTCATCGCAGCGGTTATTGTAAGGATTATCCGCATGCCCTTTCACTTTGTGCCATGTAACTTGATGTTTAGCACTTAGTTCTAGTAATGCTTGCCACTGCTCTTTATTGCTGACCGCTTGTCCGGCTGAATTTTTCCAACCATTTTTTAACCAGTTACTAAGCCAATCTTGTTTGAAAGCATTAACTACATAGGCTGAGTCACTATACACGGAAACTTTACACGGGAATTTCAGCGCCATAAATCCTTCAATCACTGCTTGCAGCTCCATGCGATTATTTGTCGTATTGGGGTGCGCGCCCGATAATTCTTTTTCGTGGCCACCAGCAATCAAGATGGCTGCCCACCCTCCAACGCCTGGGTTTCCGGAACAGGCACCATCTGTATAGAGGCTAACTTCAGTTAATGACATCTTCACTTCCTTTGTTCAGCTAACTCGCGATTGCGCTTAGCTGACGCTTCCACGGCAGCTATCAGAGCAGAACGCAGCCCTCTGTCCTCTAACACTTGCACAGCTGCAATCGACGTACCACCAGGAGAACAGACCATATCCTTTATCTTAGCTGGGTGTAAGTCTTGAAGCTCAAGTAAAATGGCAGACCCTTTTATTGTTTGAATTGCCATAGCTAAAGCCATCTCGCGTGGCAACCCCATTTTGACAGCGCCATCCGTCAGTGCCTCGGCAACTAGCATTAAATATGCGGGACCGCTACCCGAGAGCCCAACGACAGCATCGATAAGATTTTCAGGAATGGCAAAGGCTTTACCACATGCGGAAAAGATAGCGTTAGCAAGCACTTCTTGTTCTTGGTTAGTGCCGTCATAGCTGAGCGACGAAACTGCTTCACCAACAAGCGCAGCGATGTTAGGCATGACTCGACATAGGCCAAGTCCAGGAAAATAAGTGCGGAGTGTTGCCAAATCGACACCGGCGGCAATCGAAATGAGCATTTGATTTTTGCCAAGCACATCCTTTAAGGACTGACAAACAGCAGGCACAATATCTGGTTTTACCGCCAAAACAATTGCGTCCATAGCAGAGGCAGCCTGAAGTTCTATAGAACCATTCAGTTGCAGCCTATCATTAAGTTCTTGGGCTTTAGAGGTATCACTATCGTTGACGTAAATTTCTGTTTTTTGGGCATACGCACTCTTGGAAAAGCCTTCAATTAAGGCTTGCCCCATGTTTCCACAACCAATAAACATTATTTTCATTGCATTCTACCCCCCAAATTTTCATTTCAGGTCACAGGAACTATTTTTGATAAATAAAGAATAGCTTAATTTTACAAAAAAACCTTGTCAGTTAAAACTCACAAGGCCTTCTATATTGGCAGGGGAGACGCGATTCGAACACGCAACCGGCGGTTTTGGAGACCGCTGCTCTACCGTTGAGCCACTCCCCTAAGCAATGTTTGTGATTATAGGAAATCAGAAGTATCATGTCAAGGTAAATCCGAAAGTGTGAAATTGCAAACTATGACCTCACTAACGCAAGAAATATTCGATTTGTTAATCCTCTGGTTCAATAAGCAACAGAGGGATTTCCCTTGGCGTAGAAATCGTAATCCTTACTATGTGTGGATTTCTGAGATTATGCTTCAGCAAACGCAAGCACAAACAGTTGTCCCCTATTTCATTCGATTCACAAAGCGATTCCCTAATATCGCAGCATTGAGCAAAGCCGATGAACAAGAAGTATTAAAGTACTGGGAAGGCTTGGGTTACTATAGTCGTGCGCGCAACATCCATAAAACTGCTCTGCGATTAGTCGCATATAATAACGGTGTTTTCCCCGCAGATTTCCAAGAAATATTGAACCTTCCAGGTATCGGACGCTATACTGCAGGCGCGATAGCTAGCCTTGCATACAATCTTGCTCATCCTGCTGTGGATGCTAACGTTTTACGTGTTCTTTCGCGATTTTTAAATGAAGCTTGGCAAAACGGCAACACAAAAAACATGCATTCAGCAGAAAACATACTTTCTCACTACTACGCAAGCCAATCATTTATTAAGAGTGGACAAAATGCCGCCGATATTAACGAAAGTTTAATTGAGCTTGGTGCAACCGTTTGTACGGCCAAAAAGCCAAATTGTAGTAACTGTCCTTGGAACGCAGATTGTAAATCTTTACGTGAAGGAACGGTTGGCGACCGCCCTTTGCCGAAAGCCAAACTCAAACAGAATATCTCAGAATACACTGTACTATTAATTCAAAATGCAAAAGACCAAACATTTTTGGTCGAACAACGCCCACCTACTGGCTTACTTGCCTCACTCTGGCAGTTCCCCATGCTTGATGGGACAAGGGCTGAAGATGAGGTCATCCGATATCTAGAGGACTTTGATTTGACTTGCCATGCTATTCAAGAATTACCCTCACGTTTGCATGTTTTCAGTCATTTACGTTGGCAACTAACGGTTTACTTAGTGAAGGTAGAAATGTTGCCCGAACTTGATGCACAAGCTTCCGAATTCTCGGAGTCAGTAGACAATTACTCTTTAAATGAACTAAAGCAAGTATGGTTAGATGCGAAAGCTGTGCAGGCTCTGCCCTTCAGTGCCGCGCTTTTTGATTATCGCAGTCGTATAAGCGGCGAGTCGTTATTGTTTTAAAATTATAGCTTTTAGTTTTTTTCTACGCTCTTTATAGTCTGGAATACGTGCCTCTACTAGACTCCAGAATGCTGGACCATGATTCAATTCGATAATATGACAGAGTTCATGAATCATCAGATATTCAAACAGGCTTTCCTCTAAAAGCCCGGCATTGAGATTGATAGATAAGGTTCCTGAGCTACTGTAAGATCCCCAGCGCGATTTCTGCTTACGGATAGAAATTCGTTCAGGTTTGGGACCCTCGTATCCGTCCAAAAAAGCTTGAACACGTTGCAGACTTAGTTTTTTCAGCATTTCTTCTTCGCCTTCAGCGAATTTTTGTTCTTCTACTTCAGGCTTGTCTAGTTGTTTTTCTAGCCACTGATGGCGACTTTCAATAAATCTGATGATGTCATTGAGTGGCAAACCCAAAGGTGCTGAAACAGCTAGTTCCTTATGACTGCTTAAACGCATACTGATGCTGCGCCTTTTACTAAAGCGCACTCTGACATGAAAAAGCTCTGAATGATCGTCTTCAAATATGACTTTCAGTTTTAAATTCTTTTCTTGCATCGATGCTTAGTTTTCTTTTGCCAAAAGTGCACGTAATCTTTGGACACGTTCAGCGGTTTTTTCATCCTTAGTCGCTTCTTTGTCGAGAAAATCTGGATACGTCGTTAGATAACGACTGACAAAACCATGTGTATCTTTTCCATAATCTAGTAATGTGTTTTCTTGGGCAGCATTAATCAGACCTGCTTCTTTAGCTGCAGCAAACAAGGCTTTCGAAATACGGACTAAGCAACGTGTCTCAATACCCTTCTCTTCTAGTATCTCCACACCGCCCTGGCAGCGATCAACGACAGCTAGCGTGGCTAGGATTTTAGCACCACAGCGTTCCACAGCCGGAATCCAAGCTCTGATGTAAGAAGACGCTTCAGTAATCAAGTCTGCAATATGAAGCGCATTCTGCCCTTCTAGTGCTTTGTCTTCAACTAATTTTCCCTCGCTGTAGACATCAACTGAAAGATATGCGCTTAAATCTTTAAATATACTCAAGTGTGGTTTTTTTAGTTGCCTTGCAAGCTCGATTGAGAAAAAGAAATCACGCCTTTCTCCGCCAGAAACGAAGTCAATTTCGAAAAAGCGTGCAGCTTCAAGCAAAGTGTCTATGATGTTGCGGAAACAAGCGTTGTTGTCATACTGTTTTTTTGTTAAGGCAGCTATTTTCTTAGTAAATTCATGACGCTGAGTATCTGCAGCCCAGTATTCAATTTCTTTTAATAGAGCATTGGCCTCCGCTTCACTTCCGTATAAAAAATGCGTATTAATATAGTAAGGTCCGAATAAGCCTGAAGTGTACCAAAAAGGTGTTTCAGCTTGGCTAACACGCAGTGCTTTTGTATCAAATAAATCTTGAACTATTCTGTTATTCATCTTTTTACTCCTTAGTTCAGTCCCAAAGTCTTAATGAGCCCGTCAGTTCCGCTACTGTTCGCGCCCCGATTTTTTCTAGCGCAGCAGGAAGCTCAGCAATAATCTTCGTGAGTATATAAGGGTCTATCAGCGTAGCTGTGCCAATCTGCACGGCAGATGCCCCAGCCATAACAAATTCCAGTACGTCATTGGCAGTTCTAATGCCACCCATACCTACTATAGGAATATCGACGCTGCGATAAATCTCGTTTACCATGCGTAAGGCAACGGGCTTTACAGCAGGACCTGAGTAGCCACCCGTGTTATTGCGTAGTACTGGTCTTCTGCTTTCTAAATCAATCGCCATACCCATCAGTGTGTTAATCAAACTAACGGCAGCAGCGCCCCCATTTTTAGCAGCCTCTGCACAAGCAACTATGGATGTCACATTAGGTGTAAGTTTTACCCATATAGGAATCTCGCTTACAGCTACACAAGCCTTGGTTAACGCCTCTATAGCCTCGGGCTCGGTGCCAAAAACAATACAGCCACTTTTCACGTTAGGACATGACAGATTAAGTTCTATTGTCTTTACCGCAGTATTCTGTAGGGCTCGGCAAAGATAAACATAGTCATCTACTTCATCTCCGGCAATATTGGCGATAATCGTAGCCCCAGCATTTTCCATCATGGGAAGTTCATGCTCTATAACATAATCTAGTCCAGGATTTTGTAAACCAACCGCATTGAGCATGCCTGAAGTGCATTCGGCTACGCGGGGAGCTGGGTTGCCAGCTCGAGGCTTTCTAGTAAAGCCTTTGGTCGAAATACCACCAAGCGTTGATATGTCCATGTAAGCACGCATTTCTTCGCCAAAGCCGAAGGTGCCCGATGCAGCAATTATTGGATTCTGAAAACTTTGACTACCTACCTTTACGGTCAACTCATTGGCCATGCAATCACCTCCGCTGGAAATACAGGTCCTTCTATGCAACAGCGGGCGTAGTTTAAGTTTTTTCCTCCGGCAGCTGTTTCATTTAGTTCTACAGCACAAGTGCGGCAAATCCCAAAACCACAAGCCATACGTTCTTCCATGGAAACTTGAGCGCTAAGGTCTTTGTCTTTAGCCCAGTCCGCAGCAGTTTGCATCATGCGCAGCGGTCCACAGGTCAAGACCGCAGTATTGGATTTTTTGCCATGCTTAGCGTAAAGCTTTTCTAAAGCAAGCTGAGCATAACCAGCCACCATCTGTGCTGCATATTTTTCAGGAACTGCCTTCGCATCTTCGTTTGCCCAAGCAAAATCCGTCGCTACAGCCAAAAACTCGTCCAATAAAAGGGCATCATGCTCGGTCCTAAACCCACAAGCCACGTAAGCCGCGATGTTTTTTTCCTGACAAACGTCCGCTAAGAACAGTAATGGGTAAATGCCCGTTCCCCCACCAATAATATATACGGAATCCAGTCCATCCAAATTAAAGCCTGTCCCCAGAGGACCCAGTATATCTAGCTCATCGCCTATTTTATAGTCGAAGAAATCTCTCGTTCCACATGATTTAACTTTTATGCCTACTTGTATCGTTCCTGTTTCTTTGTTCACGCGCGCGATGCCAAATGGCCGTCTCAAGAATTTTTTACCCAAAATATTCACAAACTGCCCGACTTTAGCTGCTTCGGCAATATCTGGAGCTTGTACTTCTAGCAGCAAATTATCCTCCGTCAATAACCGACGCGCTACAATGGGATAAAGGGTGTTTTTCATAGCCTACTCCTTAAAAACGCAAGTTCCTTCTCGCTCATTTCATTAACCGGCTTATTGTTATCACGTGTCTTTTCAACAATGCTGGCAAAAATATCAATCGGATACGGATGCAAGTCTTCAACTTTTAAGCTATTCTCCAAACACTCCGTTACTGCAACCAAAGTATCCAGCGAAGTTATAGAAGGAATGCCGTGCTCTATACAAAGGCGGCGCAATTTAAAGCCTCCACTGCCGATGCTGTTACGGTCAGAAGTATTGATAAGCAATTTAATTTGACCTGCTTTAACCAAATCACTTGAATTGGGAGTCGCTTCATCCATGTTTCTGCATGCGTTGGTTGGTATACCGTGTCTATTTAGATAGTTAGCTGTACCACCCGTGGCATAAAGCTCAAATCCTATGCTATAGAGGCGATCGGCTAGGGGCAAAAGTTCATCCTTATCGCTATCTCGCACAGTCATTAAGATGCTTTCACCTTTTTTAGGAAACTTAAAACCCGAGGCGAGTATCGCTTTAAACATGGCTTCACTATATTTCTCTGAAAGTCCAAGCACCTCTCCAGTACTCTTCATTTCAGGCCCAAGAATGGTATCTACATCATGCAACTTTTCAAAGGAAAACACGGGCGCTTTGATAGCGTAAACCGCAGGGTAATTAGCAAACAAACCCGTTCCATAGCCCAAGTCCTCAACCTTTTCACCTAGCATGACACGCGTAGCAAGTTTTACAATAGGCAAACCCGTTACCTTGCTGATGTATGGCACAGTTCGACTAGAGCGCGGGTTAACTTCTAAGACATAGAGCTCATCATTGAAAAGAATAAACTGAATGTTTATCAGACCAATGATTTTGAGTTCAATCGAAAGTCTGTAGGTGTAGTCAATGATCTTTTCACGCATTTTTTGAGAGATATAAGCTGGGAATATGGATATCGAGTCTCCCGAATGCACACCCGCTCGCTCAAGATGCTCCATGATACCTGGAATTAAAATGTTCTCGCCATCACAGAGTGCGTCGACTTCCAATTCTGTGCCCATCAAGTACTTATCGACTAGGATGGGATGCTCTTGAATATTAAGATTAATAATGGCCATATATTCTTTGATGGAAGCTTCGTCATGACAAATCATCATGCCCTGTCCACCCAGAACATAAGAAGGCCTTAATAAGACCGGATAGCCGAGTCTAGCTGCAACGGCCAATGCCTCCTCTTCAGTAAACACCGTTGACCCTTTGGGCCTAGGAATACCACAGACCTCTAAGACCTCGTCGAAGCGTTCGCGATCTTCTGCTCTGTCCACGCCATCAGCCGAAGTTCCGAGAATGGCATACCCCATGTCGCTGACCGCTTTTATAAGCTTGATGGCTGTTTGCCCGCCAAACTGACATATGACACCGTCAGCTTTTTCATTATCTAACACGGCACGCACATCTGAAGCCGTTAAAGGTTCAAAATACAGTCTATCAGCCGTGTCGAAATCCGTTGAAACTGTCTCGGGGTTATTGTTGATTATTATCGCTTCAATACCCATGGCTTTTAAGGCTTGCACACAGTGAACCGAACAGTAATCAAATTCAATGCCTTGCCCTATACGAATGGGACCTGAGCCTAGGACAACCACCTTTTTTCTGTCCGTGCGTATAGCTTCGTTAAATGTTCCCATTTCGCTATAAAAATAAGGCGTCTTAGCGGAAAACTCACCCGCACAAGTATCAACGGTTTTATACGCATACGGTTTTTGGCAAAACAAACGCCGCCCACGAATCTCGTCCTCAGAAAGATCTGACAATAATGCCAGTGCATAATCGGAGTATGTCCATGCCCAGGCTTGATCAAAGAGTTTAGGATCGATTTCTGCGAGCGTTTTGCCACGCGCTTCAATAAAAGCCATTTCTAAAGTAACGATATTCTTGAGTTTAGCTAGGAAGAAATAATCAATTTTTGTTTGTTGATATAAATCCTCAATACTTACGCCACGCCGCAAAGCTTCAGCAACATAGAAAAGTCTGCGGTCGTCCGTTTTATCAATCTCGTCAAGCAAATTCTGTAAGCTAATGGCCTCAAACTTCGGGTTAAGTAGCGTGTAGTAATTTTGCTCAAGAGAACGAATAGCCTTTAACAATGATGCTTCAAGGCTGGTGCCTATCGCCATGACTTCTCCGGTTGCCTTCATCTGTGTGCCTAATTTACGCTTAGCATAAACAAATTTATCAAATGGCCATTTGGGAATCTTAGTTACCACATAGTCAACGACTGGTTCAGCAACAGCCCAGGTGCTACCTGTAACTTCGTTGCGTATTTCATCCAAGCGGTAACCAAGAGCGATACGCGTAGCTACTTTAGCGATGGGATAACCAGTTGCTTTAGAGGCTAAGGCGGATGAGCGAGATAATCTTGGATTAACTTCTATAACCGCATATTCTCCACTTGTTGGATGTAGTGCAAACTGCACGTTACAACCACCTTTAATGTTCAGCTCATGCACAATATTCAAAGTCGCGGTACGAAGCATTTCAAGTTCATGGTCATGCAAGCTCAGGGCCGGTGCGAAGACAATAGAGTCGCCAGTATGCACGCCAACTGGATCAAAGTTTTCCATTGAGCAGATGGTTATCGCGTTGCCATCACCATCTCTAACTGCTTCGTACTCAATTTCTTTCCAACCAGCGATTGATTTTTCAATAAGAACTTGATGAACGCGGGACACATCCAAGCCCAAAGCAGCTATCTCCAGCAGTTCTTCTTTCGTATCTACAATGCCGCCACCGGTACCTCCCAAGGTAAAGGCTGGTCTAACAATAACAGGATAACCAATTTCATCCGCAAGCCTAATACACTCTTCTAAAGTATGCGCAATACCTGAAGGAATACAGGGCACGCCAATTTTAAGCATCGCATCACGGAACAATTCACGGTCTTCGCCTCTTTTTATCCCTTCAGCTGAGGTTCCAAGTAAGCGAATATTATGCTCTTCTAAAAACTCAGACTCACTGAGTTCCATCGCAATGTTGAGACCTGTCTGCCCTCCAAGTGTGGCTAAGATGCTATCTACTTGTTCTTCAAGCATGATGCGCTTAACCATTTTTATATTCAGTGGTTCAAGGTAAACCTTTGTTGCCATATCTGCATCGGTCATGATGGTAGCAGGATTACTGTTCACTAAAACAACTTCGTAACCTTCTTGTTTTAATGTTCTGCAAGCTTGCGTGCCAGCGTAATCAAATTCTGCGGCCTGACCGATAATAATTGGACCCGATCCGATAACCAAGATTTTCTTGATTTTTGTATCTTTTGGCATATACACCTCTATGTTTCAGCAAATAGCGATTGATAACGATAAGCCTAGCAATTAGCTGCCAGTAGTGCCGCTTGCATTTTAAGTGCTTCAGCACGTGTAGCGTCGGTGAAATCTTGGCCAGTTGGGGCTTTTTGCCAAGCACACATAAGGCTACGCGAAGCATTAACGATTGCCCCGCCACCTTCTTTTTTAAAGTTTCTCGCACAGCTCTCGGCCGTGCCCCCTTGAGCTCCGTAGCCTGGCACAAGGATTATCGCATGCGGAAGTAAAGCGCGCAGTTCGCTCGCTTGCTCAGGCCATGTTGCTCCAACGACAACCCCTAGAGGTGAGTAACCGTCTTCAGATAGATAAGCTTTACTCCATTCCGTGATTTTTTCAGCCACGGCTCGGTAGACGGTTCTGCCATCTTCCAAAAGCAAATCCTGAAAATCTCCTGCCGAATTATTGGAAGTCCTGACTAAAATAAAAAGACCTTTGCCATGTTTATAGGCTTCATCGGCAAAAGGCTTGATCCCATCAATCCCAAAATACGGGTTAACCGTTAGGGCATCTGCCCCCCAAAAAGCTTCACTTCCGTGTTCTACTTCAGTTTCGCCCAGATACGCTTTAGCATACGCTGCGGCAGTAGAGCCAATATCGTTGCGCTTGGCATCCAAGATGACCAAGAGCCCTTGCTCTTGCGCATAAGCGATTGTTCTGTGCAGTGCCTTTAGTCCTGCTAAGCCATAGAGTTCATAATAAGCACTTTGAGGTTTGACGGCAGGAATGATATCTTGCACTGCGTCAATCAGCGCACAGTTAAAGTCAAACAGAACAGCCTCGAGATACGCATCTTTATCTTTATAGAGCACCCTTCTCTCAGCTTTGAAATCCTCAGGGATGTACTCGAGCAAAGGGTCTAAGCCCATAACGGTTGGGTTATTTTTTAGTTTAATTGCTTCTGCTAATCTTTGACTAAAACTCTGCATGATATACTTCCTTTCCATCCACAAAGGTCTGTTCTATTGTCGCATGCATTTGCCTTCCATGGTAAGGACTATTGTGCGCTTTTGATTGCATTTTAAAACGGTCTACTGTCCAGTTTTTTTCTAGATCTATGATAACAAAGTCAGCAGGTGTTCCGAGCTTAAAACTTCCACGGTTTATCTTGAGTAGCTTGTTTGGGGCTTCACACAAGATGCGGTTCACATCTTCTAATGTTAGCTCACCTGTCATGACAAGTTTTTCGTAGGCTAGTGAAAAGGCTGTTTCGAAGCCCGTCATGCCGTTTTTTGCCAAACTAAATTCAATTTCTTTATCGTCCGTATGGTGTGGCGCATGGTCTGTTGCCAAGATGTCGATAGTGCCATCTTTTAGACCTTCCACGATAGCAGTCACATCCTCTGGTCTGCGCAAGGGTGGGTTCACGCGGCGCAAAGTGTTGTATCCGCGACAATCATCATCCGTAAGGGTAAAGTAGTGCGGACATGTCTCTGCGGTGACTTTTATACCTTTTTGTTTAGCTTCGCGAATGAGTTGTACACCCGTTCCAGTACTTACATGGCAGATATGCACAGGTAAGTCTAAGTACTCGGACAAGAGGATGTCTCTAGCTATCTGCATGTCTTCTGCCACGCTCGGTATCCCCCGCACGCCCATCTCCATTGAAGCGATACCTTCATTCATGACGCCATCTTTAGCAAGTGACATGTCTTCGCAGTGATCAAAAACAATGAGGTCAAAGTCAGCTGCATAGACCATAGCTTTACGCATTAGGTCAGCGGTCGACACCGGGGCACCATCATCCGATACTGCTACAATACCTGCTTCTTTCATGAGACCAATCTCAGCGAGTTCAGTGCCTTGCATACCCTTGCTCACGGCTCCGATTGGCCATACATTGACTTTCCCTTCTGCCTTGGCCTTATCCACGATATAGCGGACAACCGTTGCGTTATCACAAACGGGATCCGTATTAGGCATGCAACAAATCGAAGTAAAACCACCTGCAGCAGCCGAGCGCGTACCGGATACTATGTCTTCTTTATACTCAAATCCCGGATCGCGCAAATGTGCATGACAGTCAATAAAGCCAGGAAAGACATGCTTGCCTTGTGCATCAATGACATAGTCAAAAGGTCCAGTAAAAGCAGCGGAGAAAACCCCGTCTTTGATATACAATTCGCTTGTTTCAATATCTGAGCTTGACGCTCCCACAGCTTTAGCTGCTACTATTTTGGCGTTAATTATTTTTCCGTTCATAGTGCATTCCTCCTAAGATTTAACAAATACAGCACAGCCATACGGACCGCGACCCCGTTGGTTACTTGTTCTGAGATTACTGATTGTGGACTGTCATACAGTGCGCTAGTGATTTCCACCCCATGGTTAGCGGGACCCGGGTGCATGAGGAGGGCATGTGGTTTTGCCAAACGCATTCTTTCCTCGTTAAGACCGTAAAACTTGCTGTATTCAGCAATGGATGGAAACAAAGCGGACTTCATGCGTTCAAGTTGAATGCGCAGACCCATGACCACATCAGCTCCTTCCAGTGCTTCTTCCACGTGTTTACAATAATGGGCTTCGCTTTCCCGGATTGGTGCAGGCATCATTGAGGAAGGGCCACTAACAAACACGTCAGAACCAAGCTTCTTGAGCGCTATGAGGTTGCTGCGAAAGACGCGACTATGCTGGCAGTCACCTACGATCGCAACTTTCAGTCCGTCCAGACGGCCTAGCTTTTCGCGCATCGTAAAAAGGTCCAATAAGCTCTGGGTGGGGTGTTCATGCATACCGTCCCCTGCGTTTACTATAGAGGCCTTCACTTTATCCGCCAGAAATGCTGATGCACCCGATTGCTTGTGACGCATGACAATGAAATCCGTTGCCATCCTATCTATCGTTATTGCTGTATCTAAAAGCGTTTCGCCCTTGTTTACTGATGAGCCCGAGCTAGATACGTTCGCAGACGCGGCGCCCATGTATTTGGCCGCCATTTCAAAAGACAAGCGCGTGCGTGTGCTATTTTCGTAAAAAAGCGTAATGACTGATTTCCCTTGTAAATGCGTTGTTTTTTTACTGGGGCTTTCAATTAACTTTTTCATATTTTTAGCATTATCTAAAATTAATTGTATTTCTTCTGGCAAAAGCTGCTCCATGCCAAGTAAATCCTTTGATCTCAAATTCACTGTCTTTCCCTCCTAGGCCTCTTTATGTCCAAGTAAAGTAACCAAGTCTTGTCCATCAATTTCACTGACTTCAACATTAATTTGTTCAGTGCGTGAGGTGGGCACGTTTTTGCCAATATAATCAGGTCTAATGGGTAATTCACGGTGTCCGCGATCGACCAAAACAGCCAGTTGTATGCCCTTAGGTCGGCCCATGTCAAACAAAGCTTCAATTGCAGAACGGACGGTTCGCCCTGTATAAAGAACGTCGTCAACCAAGATGATGCGTTGCCTGCTGAGGTCACAATTGATTTGCGTCCCTGTCACGATGGGGTCCTCTGACAGCAAACTGAGGTCGTCTCGATAAAAAGTAATATCAAGCACACCAACTTCCGGTTTATGCCCTTCGATTTCCTCAATTTTCTTGGCGATGCGTTGGGCCAAGGGAACGCCACGACGCTGTATGCCTACTAGGTAGATATCATCGATGCCTTTGTTGATCTCCACAATCTCGTGCGCAATACGTGTTAAAACACGCTCCATGGCTTGACTATCCATAATTTGGGCTTTGATTTGCATGTGTTTTCCTCTCTTTGCAGTCTTACTAATTTTGCTTCAGTAGTATTTTGG
The DNA here is from genome assembly GCA_964574395.1 of uncultured Oscillospiraceae bacterium. Classification (GTDB taxonomy): domain Bacteria; phylum Bacillota; class Clostridia; order Saccharofermentanales; family Fastidiosipilaceae; genus JAXGQD01. The sequence goes on from CAZNNL010000010.1 coordinate 44,024, forward strand.
CAAAAAAAACCTTCGCTTTCGGGCGAAGGGCACACACATCCAAGCATCAGCCATCACAAATAGCCGATTTCTTTTATTGTCACCCTTGCAGCCTCACGGGACCGTTTTAAAGGATTCTTTTCTTAAAAGACATAGTAAACTTGTTCTTCAAAACTTGCAATATAAATTTTTAAATAATTGACTTGTTTTTAACCTTTGTGATACTATGCGAAAGCGCCGCCGGTGTGATGGAATTGGCAGACGTGCCGCACTCAAAATGCGGTGGGCAACCCCCGTGCCGGTTCGAGTCCGGCCACCGGCACCAATTGAACCCTAAAAAACCTCATTTCTTGTTTTTATCGAGTCAGATGACTCGATTTTTTTTGCCATTCTTTCAGGTATAATGCTAATTATCAAGTTTTGGAGGCTGTATATGTATAACATAAGAGAAATAAATAAAGGTATTTACTATATCGGAGTTAACGATAGAACCACGCAACGATTTGAAAACATGTTTCCACTGCCAGAAGGCGTTTCATATAATTCGTATTTGATTAGCGGTGAAAAAACCTGCGTCATCGACACGGTTGATGCTGGCCATACCATGCAATTCATGAAGAATCTCGAGGGTGTTTTAGCAGGACGCGATCTCGATTACCTGGTAGTACAGCATATGGAACCCGACCATTGCGGTAGCCTAGAATATGTACTTACAAAATATCCTAACGTAAAATTTGTCGGTGGTGCTAAAACGTTCACCTTCTTTGAACAATTCTATTCAGATCAATTCAAGGATCGCTACATGCTAATCAAAGAAAATGACGAACTTGATTTGGGTGGCTTTAATCTAAAGTTCGTTTTCGCACCCATGGTGCACTGGCCAGAAGTATTCATGTCCTACGAAACCAACACGAAAACCTTCTTCTCAGCCGATGCTTTTGGGGCATTTGGTGCTATCCAAGGCAATCTCTTTGTAGACGAACTCCAAAATTTTGAAGAATACTTCAGTGAGAATAGACGTTATTACGTCAATATCGTAGCACGTCATGGCCAAGCTGTTCAAAGGCTCTTTAACAAGGTAAAAGATTTAGAAATCAACATGATTTGTCCCCTTCACAGCCTCTGTTTTAGAACTGCAGACACAATTAACTTCATCTTAGAGAAATACAAAACCTGGGCTGCTTTCGAAGCTGAAGAAAAAGGCGTGGTTCTCGCATTCGCTTCAATGTATGGCAATACAGCCTTGGCTATGGATATCTTAGGCAGCTATCTCTCAGTCCGAGGAATTACCAATATTAAGCTAATCGATATTTCTCAAACCCAAGCTTCTTCTGTTATTTCAGAAATTTTCAAATACAACATGGTGGTCTTCGCCGCCATGAACTATAACACCGAGCTTTACATCATCATGGATAGCTTGCTCTCCGAACTAAATGCTTGTGGCTTTCAGAATCGCAAGGTAGCTCTAGTCGGTAACATGAGCTGGGGCGGTCGCGCCATCAACATCATGCAAGAGCATTTGGCCAAAGCCAAAAACATCGAAACCATCGCCGAACCCTTCGTCATACAGTCTTCTCTTAAAGCTGATCAACTCGAAGCGTTAGGCGAATTTGCAGACACAATCGCTGCGGCAGTGAATGCATAAGTATTGAGTACGCTTAAAAAAAGAGTTGTGCGAAACAACTCTTTTTTTATATCATCATTGATTATTACTCTTCGTCGTTCGTAACATCCTTTAAAACTCTGCCAAAAGGTTCGTTAGTAACATCCTGTTCGACTCTACCAAATGGACCACCTATCCGATTAGCAATACCTAGAGGAGCATCTAAAGCACTTTCTATGAGATTTCTAGAAACATTTTTTGTGATTTGCCCAAACTTACTCAGCTTTTCTTTTCTGTTCAAGTCTCTGCTTTCTTTTATCGCTTTACTTTCCAAAATAACTTCTTCACTCACATAATGAAGCCAGACACGTTCACCCGTGGTCATCTTAGCACCAATTTTACGATCCCCAGGATATGTGAATCTAGTAACTTGTCCGTCCTCCATATCCACAAATTGAACGTTTGGCTTTTCTAATTTTTCCTTAACTTTTAATGCAAAGTTTTCAAGGTCTTCACGTGCTTCATACAAGTTCAACCCAACAACGTTCGGGGTTTTGAATTCAGTAACCAAATCTGTTAGCATTTTTTGGCTTTTTTCTATAACTTCTTGTGTCAAATAATAAACCTTAACAGCTGACTTAGGATTTACTTTTGAACCGAATCTTGGTTCGGTAGATACCACTTCATTTTCACTTTCATCGGCATAAGCGACGCTCGGATTAGCTACAGCAATAGCAGGAACTAAATCTAAATCATCTTTTAGTATCTTTAGCGCTTCATCGATAAGTACATCTTTCAAATCCGGTATGGTTACACATTCCATTCTCTTTTCGAATAGATCATTACCAACTTTTACACCAAGGTTAACTACCTCTGGTGTAATAAGATTGCCAAGCCCCCCGCTAACACCCTTTGCTATCTTATTAATCACAAATTTTTCCTCCATCAAGACAATCTGAAACACAAAAACTAAGATGAATACTTCATACAAAATTGTAGGTTCATTGTATTATACTTGCTAAAAATTAACTATCATAAA